>JAIXXW010000317.1 GCA_027490555.1 Comamonadaceae bacterium
CAGTTGGAACGCCATGGCTTTGAAATCGTGGACAAGCGCTCGGGCAAAGAGGTCTACCTGGACGGCTCCTGGGCCGAAATGTTCCAGCAGCAGATCCAGGCCTGGCAGCAGCACACCCCCACACAGGAAGAGGTCGAGGACACCCTCGAGGGCTACACCGGACTGGCCCAGCAGCCCGTCGTGGTGCACTGAGCGGCCTTCAGGCCTTGATCACCCGCCGCGCCACCCAGGTGAACAGCGGCCCCACGATCAGCAACACGGCCACCAAGCGGCACACCTGAAAAGCCGTCACCACCGGCACACCCAGCTGCAGCACCTTGGCCGTGATGGCCATTTCGGTGATGCCGCCGGGCGCAGTGCCCAAAATCATGGTGGCCGGGTGCAGGCCAGTGCCCCAGGCCAGGGCCATGCCAAACAGCGCCGATGCGGCCATCATCAGGGCCGAACCCCAGGCCACCGAGGCCAGCCAACGCGGCGCGGTGCGGACGAATTCGCGCCGGAACCGGATGCCCAGGCTCACCCCGATGACCAGTTGCGCGGCATTGGACAGCACCGTGGGCACCGCGGACCATTCCCAGCCCACCAGGGTCACGGCCATCGAGCTCAGCAGCGAGCCCATGAACCAGGGGTTGGTGCGGCCCAGCTTCAGCATCACCCAGCCGCCTGCCGCCGTCAGCAGGCCCAGGCCCAGCAGGCCTGGCCAATGGGCCAGGCGCGGGCCGGGCAACAAGGACGCGTCCACCGTCAAGCCCCACTGGTGTTGCGCCCACTGCATGCCAAACGGCACAGCGATCACCACCATCACCAGGCGCATGCTGTGCGCCGATGCCACCAGGTCGGTGCGCGCCCCATAGCGCTCGGCCAGCAGCGTCATCTCGGACGCACCGCCGATCGAGCCGGAAAAATACGTGGTGGCCAGCAGGGCCCGGGGTGGCAGGTGCGCCAGCTCGGCCCCGTGCAGGCGCTGCAGCCACAGGCCGAACAAGGCCCCCAGCACCAGCGCCCACACCACCGCCAGGGCAATGGCCCACCACTGGGCCAGGACCAGTGCGCTGACCTGGGGCGTGAAATACAGACCCAAGGCGGTGCCGATCACCCATTGGCCGGTGTTGCGCAAGAGGTTGGCGCTGTGCGTGGGCGCGCCCGCCATGGAGGCCAGCGCCGTGATCAGCAAGGGCCCCAGCATCCACGGAATGGGCGTGCCCAGCCAGACGCACAGCTCGGCGGCGAGCCAGGCGGCCAACAGCGTGCCCAGGGTGCGCGGCAACCGTTTCAAGCGTGCACCCCGGCACTTCCACCGCAGTGCATCAGGCGTGTCGGCGGATGCTGTCGGCCACGGTTTGCACGATCTGCTCGATGTGCGTGTCTTCGACGATGTAGGGCGGGCAAATCACGATGTTCTCACCGGCGGGGCGCACCCACACCCCATGGTGGAAGCAGTCCATGAAAATGTCGTAAGCCCGTTTGCCAGGCATGCCGGGCAGGCTGGCCAGCTCCACCGCCCCGGCCAGGCCCAGGGTGCGGATGCCGACCACGTTGGGCAGGCCCTTGAGGGCGCTGTGCATCGCGTCGCCCAGCACCCGGCCCTTTTGGCCTGCACGGGCAAACAGGTTTTCTTCCTTCATCAAATCCAGCGTGGCGATGGCCGCCGCGCAGGCCACGGGGTGGCCGGAATAGGTGTAGCCGTGGAAAAACTCGATGGCATGCTGCGGTGAGTTGGCGTTCATCATCGCGTCGTAGATGAAATCGCGGCAGATCACCCCGCCCAGCGGGATCACCCCGTTGGTCACGGCCTTGGCAAAGTTGAGCATGTCGGGCACCACGCCGTAAAAGTCGGCGCCAAAGTTCACCCCCAAACGGCCAAAGCCGGTGATCACCTCGTCGAAGATCAGCAAGATGCCGTGCTTGTCGCAAATCTCGCGCAGGCGTTTCAGATAGCCTTGGGGCGGGATGTACCAGCCGGCGCTGCCCGCGATCGGCTCGACGATCACGGCGGCCACGTTGCTCGGGTCGTGCAGCACCAAAATCCGGTTTTCCAGCTCCTGCAGCGGGTCATCGGCCCACACCGGCTCGGCGTGGTGGATGTAGGCGTGGTTCACCGGGTCGTGGATGAAGCGCATGTGGTCCACCCGCGGCAGCAGCTGCGCGCCATACACCTTGCGGTTGGCGGGCAGACCGCCCACGCTCATGCCGCCGAAGTTGACGCCGTGGTAGCCCTTCTCGCGGCCGATGAACACATGGCGGTGGCCCTCGCCCCGGGCGCGGTGGTAGGCCAGGGCCACTTTCAGCGCGGTGTCGGCCGCTTCCGAGCCGGAGTTGCAAAACAGCACCTTGTTCAAATCACCCGGGGCCATGGCGGCGATCGTCTGCGCCGCCTTGAAGGCCTTGTCGTTGCTGGCCTGGAACGCCGTGGCGTAGTCCAGCGTGTCGAGCTGTTTTTTGATGGCTTCGTTGATCGGACGGCGGTTGTGGCCCGCGCCCACGCACCACAGGCTGGAGATGCCGTCGATGACCTTTTTGCCATCGTGGGTGGTGAAATGCATGCCTTC
>JAIXXW010000131.1 GCA_027490555.1 Comamonadaceae bacterium
ATGCCGATGCCGTAGCAGCCCATCTCCAAGAACTGCGGCTTGCCGGTTTCGTCCAGGAAGGTGGCGTTCATGGCTTTGGAGTACTTGGTGCCCAGGTAGAACACATGGCCCACCTCGATGCCGCGCTCGATGGCCAGCTCGCCTTGGCCATCGGGCGACTTGTCGCCTGCGACCACGTTGCGGATGTCGGCCACCAGCGCAGGCTCGGGCAGGTCACGGCCCCAGTTGACGCCGGTGATGTGGAAGTCTTCCTCGTTGGCGCCACAGATCCAGTTGCTCATCACCGCCACCTCGCGGTCGGCCACCAGGTGAACAGGCTTTTTCAGATTCAAGGGGCCGAGGTAGCCGGGCTTGCAGCCAAAGTGGTCTTCAATCTCCGTCAGGGTGGCAAAGCGAAAGCCCCCTTCCATGCCGGGCAGCTTGCCGACCTTGACTTCGTTCATGTCGTGGTCTCCGCGCAGCAGCAAGAGCCAGACTTGTGATTTCACAATCTCGCCCTGTTCGTTCAGCGTGTCGGTGGCCAGCACCAGGGATTTGACGGTGGTGGACAGCGGCACATTCAGCAACAGGGCCACGTCCTCGCAGGTGCTCTTGCCGGGCGTCGGGGTTTTGCTCAGGGTCTGTGTGGCAGGGCCTCGCGGCTGGCTGGGGGCCAAGGCCTCGGCCTTTTCGATGTTGGCCGCGTAGTCGCTGTTCGGGCAGTACACGATGGCGTCTTCGCCGGTGGCGGCGATCACCTGGAATTCTTCGCTCAAATCGCCCCCGATGGCGCCGCTGTCGGCGGCCACGGCACGGTAAGTCAGGCCAAAGCGGTCAAAAATCTTGCGGTAGGCGCCGGCCATGACCTGGTAGCTGGCCTTGGCGCTGGCCATGTCCCGGTCAAAGCTGTAGGCGTCCTTCATGGTGAATTCGCGCCCGCGCATCAGGCCAAAACGGGGGCGGCGCTCGTCACGGAATTTGGTCTGGATCTGGTAGAAATTTTTGGGCAGCTGCTTGTAGCTGCGCACTTCCTGGCGCACCACATCGGTCACCACTTCCTCGCTGGTGGGCTGGATCACGAAGTCGCGGCCATGGCGGTCCTGGATGCGCAACAGCTCCGGGCCCATCTTTTCAAAGCGGCCCGTTTCCTGCCACAGCTCGGCCGGTTGCACCACCGGCATGGTCATCTCGATGGCCCCCGCGCGGTTCATCTCCTCGCGCACAATGGCCTCGACCTTGCGGATCACGCGCAGGCCCATGGGCATGTAGTTGTAAATGCCTGCACCCAGCTTCTTGATCAGGCCGGCGCGGGTCATCAATTTGTGGCTGACGACCTCGGCATCGGCGGGGGCTTCTTTGAGGGTGGAAATGAGGAACTGGGAGGCTTTCATGACGGCGAACGGCTCGGACAGGGGCATCAGGGAAACATCCAAGGGCCAGCGGCGGTGGGCCGTGCATAATGGATGCAATTAAAAAATTTTGAGGTTGATTATGCTTGACCGTGAAGGCTTTAGGCCGAACGTCGGCATCATTCTGCTCAACCAGAGAAACCAGGTTTTCTGGGGCAAGCGCATCCGCACCCACAGCTGGCAGTTTCCGCAGGGTGGCATCGACCGGGGGGAAAGCCCCGAGCAGGCCATGTTCCGCGAATTGCACGAAGAGGTGGGGCTCCAACCGGAGCATGTGCGCATCGTGGCCCGAACCCGCGACTGGTTGCGCTATGAGGTGCCAGACCGCTTCATCCGCAGGGATGCACGCGGTTTTTACAAGGGCCAGAAACAAATCTGGTACCTGCTGCAGCTGGTCACGCACGACCACCACCTGAACCTGCGCGCCACCGACCACCCAGAGTTTGACGCTTGGCGCTGGAACGACTATTGGGTGCCGCTGGATGTGGTGGTCGAATTCAAACGCGGCGTTTACGAGATGGCCCTGACCGAGTTGGCGCGCTTTCTGCCCCGCCAGGACCGGCAAAACCGCTACATGCGCGGCGGTCACCGGGCACCGCGCGAGCACATGGAACAAGACCCCGCACCAGCCGACAGGCAGCCGCCCGCGCACATGGAACTGCCCCCAGGGGCCAGTTTCGACCCCAACCCACAGGGCTAAAGCACCCGCAGCCGATCGGCGCTGGGGCGCTCAGCGGCTCAGGACCAGGTTGTCCCGGTGCACCATTTCCGGCTCGGCGGTGTAGCCCAGCAATGACTCGTATTCATGCGAGGGTTTGCGGCACAAGAGCCGGGCCTCGGCACTGGCGTAATTGGCCAGGCCCCGACCTATTTCCACACCGTGCTCGTCCCGGATGGCGATCACATCACCGCGTGAAAAATCGCCCGACACCCCCGTCATGCCAATCGGCAGAAGGCTTTTGCCCTCGGTCTGCACTTTGTGGGCAGCACCGGCATCGACGGTGACCGAACCGCGCAGCTGCAGGTGATCGGCCATCCATTGCTTGCGCGCCTGCTGTTTGGCGGTCTGGGCCACCAGCAAGGTGCCCATGTTATCGCCCTGGGCCAGGCGCAACAGGGCGTCGGGCTCGCGCCCCCAGGCGATCACGGTGGAGGCGCCCGAGCCCGCAGCGCGCTTGGCCGCCAGGATTTTGGTGATCATGCCGCCCTTGCCAATGCTCGAGCCCGCGCCACCGGCCATGGTCTCCAGGGCGGGATCCCCGGCACGGGCCTCGTGGACAAAGGTGGCCGAAGGGTCTTTGCGCGGATCGGCGGTGTACAGCCCTTTCTGGTCGGTCAGGATCACCAGCACATCTGCTTCGATCAGGTTGGCCACCAGGGCGCCCAAGGTGTCGTTGTCACCGAACTTGATCTCGTCGTTCACCACGGTGTCGTTTTCATTGATCACCGGCAGCACACGGTGCTGCAGCAAGGTCAGCAAGGTCGAACGCGCATTCAGGTAGCGCTCCCGGTCCGCCAGGTCGGCGTGGGTGAGCAGCACCTGGGCGCTGCCCATGCCGTTTTCGCGCAGCTTGGTTTCGTACATCTGCGCCAGACCCATCTGGCCCACAGCCGCAGCGGCCTGCAGCGCGGGCACTTCGCTGGGGCGGGTGGTCCAGCCCAAACGCTTCATGCCCTCGGCAATCGCGCCACTGGAGACCATCACCACTTCCTTGCCCTGCAGGCTGAGCAAGGCCAGCTGCCGGCACCACTCCCCGATCGCCGCCTCGTCGAGCCCGCGACCTTCATTGGTCACCAGGCTGGAGCCGACTTTGACCACGATGCGGCGTGCATCGCGCAAGAGGGTGGAAACGGCGGCAGAAGTCATGCGGGGGTATGGGCTTGGCGTGGTGACGGGCGGTCGCAGATGGGGTCGGTGGGGTCGATGGGGGCGCCATCAGCCGGCATCGGAGGGCAGCGGCTTGAAGCGCGGATCATCGGCGTCGGGCTCCGGGGGCTTGTCCTGCGCCTTGAAGCGGGGGTCGATGTCCACCACTCCTTGCTCAACGATCTGCTGGGCACGGATGTGTTGGTAGATTTCCTTGATCAAAGGCTCGCAGCCTTCACGGGTGAGGGCCGAAATCTGGAACACCGGCCCTTTGTAGCGCATGCGCTTGATGAAATCCTTGACGCGGGCCTCGCGCTCCTCGGTAGGCACCATGTCCAGTTTGTTCAGCACCAGCCAGCGGGGTTTGCTGTGCAAGCCCGGGTCGTATTTTTTCAGCTCGGCCACGATGGCCTTGGCCTGCTGCACCGGGTCCACGTTGTCGTCAAAGGGCGCAAAGTCCACCACGTGCAGCAGCAAGCGGGTGCGTTGCAAGTGGCGCAGGAAGTAATGGCCCAGGCCGGCGCCCTCCGCGGCCCCTTCGATCAGGCCGGGCACATCGGCCACCACAAAGCTTTGCTCCGGGCCCACGCGGACCACGCCCAGGTTGGGGTGCAAGGTGGTGAAGGGGTAATCGGCGATTTTGGGCCGGGCATTGGAGACCGCGGCAATGAAAGTCGACTTGCCCGCGTTGGGCATGCCCAGCAAACCGACGTCGGCGAGCACCTTCAATTCGAGCTTGAGCGATTTCTTTTCGCCCAACCAGCCCGGCGTCTTCTGGCGCGGCGCGCGGTTGATGGCACTTTTGAAACGCATGTTGCCAAAGCCACCGTCGCCGCCCTTGGCGATCATGATGGTTTCGCCCGGCACCAGCAATTCGTAAAGCACCTCGCCGGTCTCGGCATCGGTGATGATGGTGCCCACAGGCATCTTCAGGGTCACGTCATCACCCGCCGCGCCGAACATGTCCGAGCCCATGCCATGCTGGCCCCGCTTGGCCTCGTGGCGGCGCGAATAACGGTAATCGACCAGGGTGTTGAGGTTGATGTCGGCGTAGGCGTAAACATGGCCTCCGCGCCCACCATCCCCGCCATTGGGGCCACCGAATTCCTTGTATTTTTCATGGCGGAACGAGACGCAGCCGTTCCCGCCGTCACCTGCGGCGATGTCTATATAGGCTTCGTCAACGAACTTCATGGGTTTTCCAGTGTAGCTTGGGGTCCGCCGTCACACGACAAGCGGGCCAAAATGCGAAAAGCCCCGGCTTGCGGGGCTCCTCATTGCCATGGGCGGGACAGGCTCAAACAGCCGGTGTCACATTGACCATGTGCTTGCTGAGCTCACCTTTGGTGGAGAAGGACACATGGCCGTCCACCAGGGCAAACAAAGTGTGGTCTTTGCCAATGCCGACGTTGTTGCCTGCATGGAACTTGGTGCCACGCTGACGAACAATGATCGAGCCTGCGCTGATCAGTTCGCCACCGAAAGCCTTGACGCCGAGCATTTTGGGCTTGGAATCACGACCGTTGCGCGTAGAGCCGCCGCCTTTTTTCTGTGCCATGACCTGTTCTCCTCAGGCAGAAATCGCACCGATTTGCAGTTCGGTGAACTGCTGGCGGTGACCCTG
>JAIXXW010000110.1 GCA_027490555.1 Comamonadaceae bacterium
CAGGGATGGACGCCACCCCAGCGCATTGTGTATGTGAGTTGCAACCCTGCCACCTTGGCCCGCGATGCGGGTATTTTGGTGCACCGTGCGGGCTACCGCTGCGTCAGCGCGGGTGTGGTCAACATGTTTGCGCACACAGCCCATGTCGAGAGCATGGCGGTGTTCGAGCTGGCTTAGGGCCGCTAGCACTGAAAACACGGGGGCGGACCAGGTCCGCCCAACAAAAAGGCTCCCGAAGGAGCCTTGGTCGGTGGCACAGGGCCAAACCTGCAGCGCTCACTCGCGGTCGCCGCCCATGATGCCCAGAAGGGCCAGCAGGCTTTGGAAGATGTTGAAGACGCTCAAATACAGGGCCAAGGTGGCACTGATGTAGTTGGTCTCGCCGCCATCCAGAATGCGCTTGATGTCGTAGAGCAAGAAGGCGCTGAAGATGCCGATGGCCAGTGTGGACAAAACCATCATGCCGGCGGTGGAACCGACGAACACGTTGATGATGCCGCCCACCATCAGGACCATGGCGCCAACAAACAGCCATTTGCCCATGCCCGACAGGTCGCGTTTGACCACGGTGGCCAGGCTGGCCATGACGAAGAAAACACCCGCTGTGCCTGCAAACGCGGTCATCACCAGGTCAGCGCCGTTTTTGAAGCCCAAGACCATGGCGATCATGCGCGAGAGCATCAGGCCCATGAAGAATGTGAAGGCCAGAAGCACCGGAACGCCGGCCGCCGAATTTTTGGTTTTTTCGATGGCAAACATGAAGGCGAAAGCGCCACCCAGGAAAACCACCAAACCCACACCGCCTGACAAGGACTGGGTGATGCCGGTGCTGACACCCAGCCATGCGCCCAGAACTGTGGGCAACATGCTCAGCGCCAGCAGCCAGTAGGTGTTGCGCAAAACCCGGTTACGGGTCGCCAGATCGGTGCCGTGGCCCCAATCGGTGCTGTTGAGTGTACGAAGGTCGCTCATCTCGGTCTCTCCTTATCAAACCCTGGAATCAGGGCCAGACCATTGTAGGTGGAGGCCTTGGTGCCGCAGCAATACCCGATCTGCCATGGGGTTATCCGGTTGAATCAGTTTTGCCATGGACAGTGCCAATCCCCCTGCAAAGGCCGGTGTATGCTCACGCTTTTGTCCATTTCCATATCGCCATGAAAACCCAATCCACACTTGAGTTGTCCGATGTCAAAGCCATTGCCGCCGCGGCCGAAGCCGAAGCGCTGAAAAACAACTGGGCGGTGAGCATCGCCATCGTGGACGCGGGTGGCCACCTGCTGCACTTCACCCGTCTGGACGGAGCCCCCCCGGTCTCATCGCACATCGCACCCGCCAAAGCCCACACCGCCGCTCTGGGGCGCCGGGAAAGCAAGGTCTACGAAGACGTGATCAACGGGGGACGCGTTTCCTTTTTGTCGGCCCCTGCGATCGAGGGCATGCTGGAAGGCGGCGTTCCGATCATGAAAGATGGCTACTGCATGGGCGCAGTGGGTGTCAGTGGCGTCAAGTCGACGGAAGACGCGCAGATCGCCAAAGCCGGGATTGCCGCCATCGGCCTGTGATCCTGGCCGTTCCGGCACTGGCCATTCAGGCCAGGTCCCCATGAAAAAAGCCGCTGACACAGCGGCTTTTTCTATGGACTCGATGGCCGTGGTGGTCAGTAGAGGTCCAATACCGCACCTTTGCTGGCACTGGCGGCATTGAAGGCAAACTTGGCCTGCACACCGCGGGTGTAGCGTGGCGCAGGCGCCTTCCAGCCTTCGCGGCGCTTGGCCAGTTCGGCCTCGGGCACATTCAACTCGAGGATCAGCTTGTGGGCGTCGATGGTGATGCTGTCGCCTTCTTTCACGAAGGCAATCGTGCCGCCAGCGGCCGCTTCGGGCGCCACGTGGCCGACCACCATGCCCCATGTGCCGCCCGAAAAACGGCCATCGGTGATCAGGCCCACGCTTTCGCCCAGACCCGCACCGATCAGAGCGCCTGTGGGTGCCAGCATCTCGGGCATGCCTGGACCGCCTTTGGGGCCCAGGTAGCGCAACACCATCACATCGCCGGGCACGATTTTGCCGGCCAGGATGGCTTCGAGGGCCGATTGTTCGTCGTCAAACACGCGGGCAGGACCGGTGATGACCGGGTTTTTCAGACCCGTGATCTTGGCCACAGCCCCCTCGGGCGACAAATTGCCCTTGAGGATGGCCAGGTGACCCTGCTTGTACATGGCCTTGTCGATGGCGTGGATCACGCTGTCATCTGGCGGTGCATCGGGCACATCTTTCAAGATCTCGGCAATCGTCTGGCCAGTGATGGTGATGCAATCGCCGTGCAGCAGGCCGGCGTTCAACAAGATCTTCATCACCTGGGGAATGCCGCCCGCCTGGTGCAAATCGACCGCCAGGGCTTTGCCGCTGGGCTTGAGGTCGCACAACACGGGGGTGCGCTGACGGATGCGCTCGAAATCGTCGATGCTCCATTCAACGCCTGCGCAATGGGCAATGGCCAGGAAGTGCAGCACCGCGTTGGTCGAACCGCCGGTGGCCATGATCACGGCGACGGCGTTCTCGATGGATTTGCGTGTGACGATGTCGCGGGGTTTGATGTCCTTTTGGATCGCTTGCACCAGAACCCGGGCTGAATCCTTGGCAGACTGCACCTTCTCTTCATGCACATTGGCCATGGTGGAGGAGTAGGGCAGGGAGATGCCCAGAGCCTCGAAAGCAGAAGACATGGTGTTGGCGGTGTACATGCCACCGCAGGAGCCGGTGCCTGGAATGGCCCGTTTTTCGATTTCCAGCAGGTCTTCGTCGCTGAGCTTGCCCGCGGCATTTTCGCCCACCGCCTCGAACACGCTGACGATGTTCAGGTCTTTGTCCTTGTAGCGGCCTGGCAGGATGGTGCCGCCGTACACATAAATGGCCGGCACATTGGCCCGCAGCATGCCCATCAGACCGCCTGGCATGTTCTTGTCGCAACCGCCGATGACCAAGACGCCGTCCATCCACTGGCCCTGAACGCAGGTTTCCACGCAGTCGGCAATCACCTCGCGGGAGACCAGCGAGTACTTCATGCCCTCGGTGCCCATGGCCATGCCGTCCGAGATGGTGGGCGTGCCAAACACCTGGGCATTGCCACCGGCTTCTTGAATGCCCTGGATGGCTGCATCGGCCAGCTTTTGCAATCCGCTGTTGCAGGGCGTGATGGTGCTGTGGCCATTGGCCACGCCGACCATGGGTTTGACGAAATCGCCTTCCTCGTAGCCCATGCCGTAGTACATCGAACGGTTCGGTGCGCGGGATTTTCCTGCGGTGATGTTGGCACTGCGGTGGTTGATGGGTTTGATCGGGATGATTTTGTCGCTCATGGTGGAGTCTCGTGGAGGGGTCAAAAAACTGCCGCCATTCTAGCGGTCCAACGCCAAGGCAGACCTTGGGCCCCCGCGCATGGGGCCGCTGAAAATGGGGGCATCAGGTCGGTGCACAATCGAGACATGCTTGTTCACCCACACATCGACCCGATCGCCCTGCAGCTGGGGCCCTTGGCCATCCATTGGTATGGATTGACCTATCTGGCCGCTTTTGGCCTGTTTTTCTGGCTGGGCGTGCGTCGTTTGTCTCATCCGCCATTCAGGCACCTGCCAGTCTGGCAAAAAAGGGATGTGGAAGACATCCTGTTTCTGGGCGTGTTGGGCGTGGTTCTGGGCGGGCGGGTGGGTTACTGCCTGTTTTACAAACCGGCTTATTACCTGTCCCACCCGCTGGAGATCTTGGCCATCTGGCAAGGCGGCATGAGCTTTCACGGCGGCTTGCTCGGGGTGATGTTGGCCATGGTCTGGTTTGCCCGGACGCGTCACCGGCCGTTTTTGCAGGTGATGGACTTTGTGGCCCCGTGTGTGCCGACCGGCCTGGCCGCAGGGCGGGTGGGCAACTTCATCAATGGGGAGCTCTGGGGCCGCGTGGCCGATCCTTCGCTGCCCTGGGGCATGGTGTTTCGGGGGGCAGGTGATGTGCCGCGCCACCCCTCACAGCTTTACCAAATTGCATTGGAAGGTTTGCTTCTTTTTGTGCTGCTGTGGTGGTTCGCACGCCAAGACCGCCCCACTGGGCAGGTGTCGGGGGTCTTTTTGCTGGGTTATGGTGTCTTCAGGTTCATTGCCGAATTTTTCAGGGAACCGGATGCGCACCTGGGCCTGCTCTGGGGCGGGATGAGCATGGGACAGTGGCTGTGCGTGCCCATGATCGTCCTGGGCGCGCTCATGTGGGCCTGGTTCGGTCGGGCCAGGGCCCAGAACAGCTGACGCACAGGCGTCAGGTTTTCACGCGGGTTTGCAGCAGGATGTCTATTTTGCAATGCACACGATGGGATGTTGATGAACCTGCAGCGCCGCTCCTGGGGACTTGTTTCAGCCGCCTTGCTCTTGATGAGCGCTTGCGCCGGGCTGGTGCCCAGCTTGCAAGCAGAGCGAACCCCCATCGTGTTTGTGCATGGCAACGGTGACAGCGCAGCCTTGTGGCAAACCACCATTTGGCGATTCGAGTCCAATGGCTGGCCCACAGAGCGCTTGCACGCGATCAACGTGCCTTACCCCTTGGCGCGAGACGCCGACAACAAAGCGCAAGCCGGGCGATCCTCCACCCAGGAGCACATGGCCTTTTTGCGCGACGAAGTGCAGGCCGTTTTGCGCCGCACCGGGGCCCAACAAGTGGTTCTGGTGGGCAATTCGCGCGGCGGCAACGCGATTCGCAATTTCATCTGCAACGGCGGTGGGGCGGCGCTGGTCAGCCACGCCGTGCTGGGCGGGACCCCCAACCACGGTGTGCAAGCCATTCCTGGGCTGAACGAGGCCAACGAATTTTCGGGCACAGGCCCTTTCTTGAAGCAGCTCAATGCCCCCAAAAATGCACAAGGTGACGAGGTCTGTGGCCCCACCCGCTGGATGACCATCCGATCGGACAACAACGACAAATTCGCGCAGCCCGATGGCCTTTGGCTGGGCATGAAGGGCAAACCCACCTTGGTGGGCTTTGATGGCCCCGAGCTCAAAGGCGCCACCAATGTGGTGATTGCCAAAATTGACCACCGCGAAACGTCTTACTCTCAAGCCGCCTTCGAGGCCACCTACCGCTTCATCACGGGGCAAACCCCGGCCTCGGGTCTGGTGCGGCAGACCGAGGTGGTGCTGAACGGTCAAGTGGTCGGTCTGGGCCTGGACCCGATGGACGCGGGCAGTGGCAATTTCGTCAACAACCTGCCTTTGCGTGGCGCCCGCATGGAGGTGTTTGCCACCGACCCGGCCACCGGACAACGTCAGGGTCCGGCGGTCCATGTGCAAACCACGGGCGCGGATGGCCAGTGGGGGCCCTTTCGGGGGCGTGGCGACACCTCCTACGAGTTCGTGATTCAGGCGCCCGGCTATGCCACCACGCACATTTACCGCAGCCCCTTGCCCAGATCGAGCCCATGGCTGCACATGCGGCCAGAGCGTGCCAGTGACGCCGACCGCGCGGCCCAGGCGGTGCTCAGTTTCACCCGGCCACGGGGGTATTTCGACCCCGGGCGCGACACCATGAGCCTGGATGGGCAAAGCAGCTTGCCTGGCGTGCCTCCGGGCGCGGGGGTGTCGTCGAGCCGCTTGCGCCTGAAAGACAGCACGCAGCGCAGCGTGGTCGGCAGCTTCAATGGTGAAAAAATCGTGGGTTTGACTTGGCCCATGGCCCAGGGCCACACCACGGTGCTCGAACTGAGCGACTGAGCACCGCGCCCGGTGGCCTCATGTGGGCCGTTTTTGCAGCCAGTCGCTGCGCACGGCTTCGTAGGCAGCAGCCACCTGCAGCAATTGCAGGTCACCCTGAGGCTGGCCGATCAGCTGCACCCCCATGGGCCAGCCGTGTGTCGGGTGAAATCCAGCGGGCAAGCTGATGGCGGGCAGGCCCGCCAGTGTGGCGTAGATGGTGCATTCCATCCAGCGGTGGTAGGTGTCCATGCGGCGATTGCCAATCGCTTGGGGCCAGCGTTGCTGGACATCAAAAGGCCAGACTTGCGCCACGGGCAGCGCCAGCACATCGTATTGGCTGAACACACCCAGCAGGTGCTGGTAAAAAGCACTGCGCGTTTGGCTGGCCTGCATGAAATCCATGTAGGTCAGTTGAAGGGAATTCTCGTATTCCCAGAGGGCTTCGGCTTTGATTTGGTCCCGCGCTTGCGGCTGTTGCAGCAAGGCGGCCACCTTGGGGCCCACCAGTGCCCGGCGCCAGACCAACCAGCAATCCCACAGGGCCTGCGCGTCAAAGCCCAGCTCGGTGGGGACCACGACCGCGCCGGCGTTTTCCATGACCCGCAAAGCCTGGTCGCAAACAGGCAAGATGCCGTCCTCCAGGGCCAGATGGCCATTCAGATCGCCGAGCCAGCCCACCCGCAAGCCGCGCAGGGCCTGCGGTGTGTGCTGCAAGCCCGTGACATCGAGGCGGTCCCGGATCGACAGGGGCTGGCGGGCGTCAAAGCCGGACTGCGTGGCCAACAAGCGGGCCAGGTCGCGCACGCTGCGCGCCATCGGGCCTTCGGTGCCCAGCAGGTCCACCCACACATCGGCACCGGGCCCAAAGGGCACCCGGCCCTGGGAGGGCCGCAGGCCAAAGACATGGTTCCAGCCGGCCGGGTTGCGCAGGCTGCCCATGAAGTCCGAGCCGTCGGCCACCGGCAACAATCGCTGCGCCAGCGCCACCGCCGCACCGCCACTGCTGCCGCCGGCACTCACCGAGGTATCCCAGGCATTGGGCGTGGCGCCAAACAGGGTGTTGAAGGTGTGCGAGCCCAGGCCCAGCTCGGGCATATTGGTTTTGCCGATCACGATGCAGCCTGCCGCCTTCAGGCGCTCGGTCATGATGCTGTCTTTGGCAGGCAGCGCAGTTTTCAGCACGGTGCTGCCAAAGGTGGTGGGAAAGCCTGTGGCGTGTCCGGTGTCCTTAATGGCTTGTGGGATGCCGTGCAGCCAGCCACGCGACTGCCCATGGGCCAGTGCCTGGTCGCAGGCCAGGGCTTGCGCCATCACGTCCTCGCGCGCTGCCAAATTCACGATGGCGTTGAATTGGGGGTTGAGCCGCTCGATGCGCTCCCAATAGGCTTGCATCACTTCCTGACACGACACCGTTCGGCTGTGGATGGCTTGCGAGAGTGCGGTGGCATCCAGATCGGTCAGGTTCGACGCTGTGACGGTCTGCTTCATGAGGTTCATGGGGCCATGCCAGGCATGGGTGGGTTTGTGACGGTTGTGGGACGGCCCTCACCGCAGACCCGGGTCATGCGGTGGGCTGTCTGGTGCCAGTGCGCTGGGCCGGTGGTGGGCTCACTGGGGCTGCGATTGCAAATTGATGCTCTTGGCGATCGCGTTGTAACTCTGGATCTCGAATGCATAAATTCTGTCGAGCTCGCCCAGCGTTCTTGGCGCCAAAATGGCGTTGCCCGTGGCTTCCAGATCTTTGCGCAAAGCAGGATTTTGCATGGCGTCGTAGGCGGCCCTGCTCAAGCGATCGGCCACGTTGTAAGGCGTCGATTTGTGGGCGACAAGGCCGGCCCACAAACCGAAATCCATGTCCGCCAGTCCTGGCATGGCGGCCATGGCAGGGTACTGGCCAAACAGGGGGTGGGGAGATTTGGCGGTGATGGCGATGCCTCTGAGTTTGCCGTCCGCGATGGTGGACATGACCGGACCGGCCATGGGCAAGAAGGCGAAATCGATCGTGCCCCCCATCAAGTCAGGGATCACGTTGGCGATGCCGCGGTAGGGAACGTGCAACAACTTGGTGTTGGTCACCTGGGCCAGCTTTTCTCCGGCCAGGTGGTACAAAGAGCCGGGCCCCACGCTGCCGTAGGAAAGTGGTTTCGCCGAGGATTTGCGCGCCAGGGCGATGAGCTCGTCCATGTTTTTGACATCCAGTCCTGGCCGCACCGTCAAAATCGTGCTGGTGCCCACCAGCTGCGCCACCAGGCGGAGGTCTTCGGGCTTGTAGCGAATGCCTTGAATGGCCAAAGGCGTGAGGATCAATTCCATGGGGCTGGCCAAGATCAGCGTTTGGCCATCGGCAGGTGCGCCCAGGGCTTTCATCACGCCAATCGATCCTCCGGCGCCTCCCACGTTGTCCACGATCACGGTTTGTCCCAGTCGGCTGCTCAGCTCGGGCTGGAGTTTTCGGGCCACAAAGTCCGAGGCGCCCCCCGCAGGGTAGGGCACGATCATGTTCAGGTTTTTACTCTGAGCAAAAGCATGGTTCGAGATCAGGCTGGCCCCCAGGGGCAGGCCCAGCATGGTGTGGATGATCTGGCGACGAGAGACGGTCATGACGAGCTCCTGAGCTTGTTGAAATGGACCCAGCTTGAAAAGGAATCCGGCGCGAATCCTTGGGTCCAGAGAGTCTGAGACCTGGAAAACCCAGGCACTATCAAAAAAGCGCAAAAGTCAGATCGGTCATTCCCTAGGTGGCTTCAGCAACGGCCTTCAACGCTGCGCGCGGGCCAAACTGGTCGAGGGCAATTCGTTGAACATCTGTTTGTAGTCTTGAGAAAACTGACCCATGTGCCAAAAGCCCCAGTGCGAAGCGATGTCCTGAACGGTGACCCCCGGGGACGCTTGTCGAAGCGCGCGGCGCACACCATTGAGGCGCAGTGAACGCAGGTATTTCACAGGGCTGGTGCCCAGCACATCCTGAAAGCAGTAGTTGAGTTTGCGTCGGCTGGTGCCCACACGGCTGCACACTTCCAGGATGGACAGCGGCTCATCGGCGTGGCCCAGCATCAGTTCACAGGCGCGGTCCACCAGTTTCTTGCGCCGCTCCAGGGAGGGCAGTTCGGAGGTGTCGACTTTGGGGGGCAAGGCTTCGAGCCATTCCATCAGGATCTCGTCGCGCAGCTGGCGCAAGGCCTGCGGGTTGTGCTGACGGTGCGCCAGGGCGCTGGCCTGGTCCAGCACGGTGAGCTGCAGGTCGCGCAGGTTCTGCGCCTTGATCTCCGTGGTGGGCAGCACCAGCTGTTTCTCCAGCCAATGTGCCAGGGGTTTTTGGTACATGCGCTCCCACAGGGGGTTGAGCAAGCTGCGTTCGACCACCACCGCGATCAGGGTGAAGTGGGGCGGCGTGGTCAGGTCCACCTCGTCGCCCTTGCCGCACATGATGGCGTGGGCCGGCACCCTTTGGCCATTGAAAAACAGATCGGGCGGGTCCTGCAGGGCCATGGCAAAGCCATACACGCTGTCATGAAGCCGGCCACGTTGGCGCAAGGCAATGCTGGTGTCCTCGCGCAGCAAGGTGACCTCTTGCAGATGCACCTGGTGGATGCGTCCCCTGAACTGGCCGGGCGAAAGCTGCTCGTAGTGCAGCGCCCAGCCCTGCTGGGCCAGGGCATGCTGGTCGATGTCCTGGGTGTCTTGCACCTGGACCCAGGGCGAGTCGGCTGCGTGGGCGCTCATCACAGTCCAAAAAAGCGGCTCAAATGCATGGCCCAGAGTGTGCCTTTTTCCCGGCACCAGGTTTTTTCGTGAAAACCCGGGGTGTGCGGTGCCCAATCTTGATAGCGCCAGGCCCGTCCCATGCCTAGCATGGAGACCTGCCTGAGAGAACCTGGATGAACCTGCGCATAGCCGTATTGCTGACCAACGACGACCACTCGGCGTTTGCTGCGCAATTTCCGAACGACGGGCAAAAAGTGGTCCAGTTGCTGCAGCCGCTGCGCCCGGACTGGTCTTTCGAGGTGGTGCCAGTCAAGGACGGGGTGTTGCCCGCAGGCCCGCAGGCTTTCGATGCTCATGTCGTCACCGGTAGCCCGGCCTCCGTCAATGACGACAGGCTGCCCTGGATCGGACCCTTGCTGGATTTCATCCGGGCCCTGCATGCCGCACGCCAGCCGCTGATCGGTCTGTGCTTTGGCCACCAGGCCGTGGCCCGGGCGCTGGGCGGGCAGGTGGCGCGCCACCCCGCAGGTTGGGGCTTGGGCACCGCTACCACGCACTGGCAGCAAGCGCTGCCCTGGATGCAGCCCGCGCAAAGCGTCACCACCTTGATGGCCGCGCACAACGAACAGGTCACCCGCATGCCGCCGGGAGCCGAATGTCTGGGCGGCAACGATTTTTGCCCGATGGGCTCGATGCTGATCGGCCAGCACATCTGGACCACGCAGTACCACCCCGAAATGCCCTTGGCCTTCATGCGGGCGCTGCTGGGCCACCTGGCCGACAAGCTCGACGCCGCGACCCTGGCCCGCGCCCACGCCAGTTTGGCCCAGACCGCCGATGTGCCGCTGATGGGCCACTGGATGGCGCAGTTCATCGAACACGCAAGAAAGATCTCCCCATGACCGTCTGGCACCCCAGCGACGATGGCCACGCCGATCTGTCGGACCACGACAGCTATGTGAACGGCACGCCGCACAACACCTTCAAGCGCCTACGCGACGAGGACCCGATGGCCTGGTGCGACTGGGCAGATGGCAAGGGTTTCTGGTCGGTCACGCGCCATGCCGACATCCTGGAACTCAACCGCAACCACCAGCGCCTGTCCTCGGCCCAGGGCATCCGCATGGAGGACCAGACGCATGAGGAGTACATGGCGCGGCGCACTTTCCAGGAAACCGACCCGCCCGAACACACCCGCACCCGCATGCTGGTGGCCAAGGCTTTTTCCAAGCCCATGATGGCGCTGTACGAAGACCAGATCCGTGAACTGTGTGTGGGCATCCTGGACCAGGCCCTGGCCTTGGGGGAGTTTGACGCGACACACCAGATCGCGCGCCAATTGCCCATGCGGATGCTGGGGCGCATTGCCGGCCTGCCCGAAGAGGACCTGGACTGGCTGGTGGACAAGGGCGACGCCCTGATGGCCAACACCGACAGCGACTTCACCAGCCATGTGGTCGACAAGATGGACACCGAGGCCTACCGCTTCATGCCGTTTCGCTCGCCCGCCGGGGCCGAGCTGTTCGATTACGCGGCCCAGCTCATGGCGCGCAAGCGCACAGCGGGCGATACGCGTGGTGTGCTGCACCTGATCACCCAACCCGATGCGCAAGGCCACGTGATCAGCGACACCGAGTTCCGCAACTTCTTTTGCCTGCTGGTGGCTGCGGGCAACGACACCACCCGCTATTCGATCGCGGCTGCCTTGCACGCGCTGGCCAACCAGCCCGGCCTCATGGCGCAGCTCAAGGCGGTGCAGGGCGAGGCCGCCTGGGAGGGCGTGGCCGACGAGTTCATCCGCTGGGCTTCGCCCGCCACCCACTTTCGCCGCACCGCGACCGAGGACTTCGAGTACCACGGCAAGCAGGTCAAGGCGGGCGACAAGGTGCTGCTCTGGTTCATTTCGGGCAACCGCGACGAGCGGGCTTTTGAGCAGCCTTTCACCGTCCGGCTGGACAGGGGTGTGAACCGCCACCTGTCGTTTGGGCAGGGCGGTGCGCACGCCTGTCTGGGCATGTGGCTGGCGCGCCTGGAGTTGCGCGTTTTGCTGCAGGAGTTGATCCAGCGGGTGGAGCGCATCGAGCAAACCGGCGAACACGCTTTTTTGCGCTCCAATTTTGTCTGTGGCATCAAACGCCTGCCGGTGCGCATGCACCTCATCTGAAGGGGATCAACACCATGTCGAATGTTCAAGAACGCCTGCGGGTGCTGTTTTGCGACCACCTGGCCATCGCGCGGGGCAAGTACGTCACGCTGCAGCCAGGTCAGGGCGGCGGCGCCCGATTTTGCCGGGGCACCTTTGGTGTGAGCTACGAAAAGGAGCTGATCCCCGCTCCGGGCGCCATGGTCATGGAGGGCCTGCCCGACATGGAGGCGACCTACACCGCCGAAGACATCCGCCCCGGCTGGCAGCCGTTCACCAAGGTGGCCATCGGTGACCTTAAAGCCAACGACGGCACGCCCTTGCCCATGTGCGGTCGCAGTGCCTTGAAGCGCGCTGTGGCCGACTGGCAGGCCATGGGTTACGACCCGATGGTGGGCATCGAGCTCGAAGCCTTTGCCTTCCAGATCGAGCCCGATGGCTCGCTCAAACCCTACGACACTCCGGCAGCCCATGTGTACGCCACCGGCCCGTTTTCCGATCCGAGGGGCTTTACCGACGCCCTGTGGGAAAAAGCCACGGCCGCCGGCTTTCGCATCGACAGCATGAACACCGAGTACGACGCGCCGCAGTTCGAGTTCACGCTCACCTACGACCGCGCCGTCAAGGCGGTGGACGACATTTTTTTATTCCGCCTGTTGGCGCGCGAAGTCGCTTTCCAGCACGGCATCGTGCTGACTTTCATGCCCAAGCCCATCCTCACGGTGGGGGGCAGCGGGGTGCACATCAACTTCAGCCTGCGTGACGCGCAGGGCCACAACGCGATCTCGGGTGGGCACGACGCCAGCCAGTTCAATGCCTTGACGCTGGGCTGCACGGCCGGACTGATGCACCACCACCGGGCTCTGGCCGGTTTGCTGGCCCCCAGTGCCAACTCCTACCAGCGCCTGCAGCCCGCCACCCTGTCAGGCTTTTGGCAAAACTGGGCGGTAGACCACCGGGGCGTCACGGTGCGCCTGTCGGCCGAAGCGGGCCCGGGTGCGCGCATCGAGCACCGCATGGGCGACGCCACCGCCAACCCTTACACCCACACCGCTGCCGTGCTGCAGGCCGCCCGTCTGGGCGTGGCCAAGGCTTACCCGCTGCAAGCCGCCGAAACTGGTGACTGCCTGGAAATCAAGGACGCCACCCTCAGCGTGGCAGACACTCTGGCAGGCGCGCTGGATGCCCTCGAAGCCGACACGGTGCTCACCCAAGCGCTGGGAGAAGGCCTGGTGGCCAACCATGTGGGCATCAAACGCCAAGAGATCGAACGCACCGCAGGTCTGCAAGGCGATGCACTGCGCGACCACTACATCCGATTCATCTGAAAGAAGCCACACCATGCCCCAAGTGCACTGGATCATGAGCAACTGCGAGCGCGTGAGCGATGAGGTGAATGAGGGCACCAACCTGATGGACGCCGCGCAGATGAACGGCATCCCCGGCGTCGCGGGCGAATGCGGTGGTTGCCTGTCGTGCGCCACCTGCCACGTCTATGTGGATGAGGCCTGGCTGGCCGCCTGCCCACCCATGGACGAGGTGGAAAACGCCATGCTCGACATCGTCACCTCGCCACGCCAACACAACAGCCGCCTGAGCTGCCAGCTGGTCGCGTCCAAGGCGCTCGACGGCATCGTGCTGCATGTGCCCGATTGAAGGCGGCCCATGAAACAAGAACAGATCGACGCACTGCGCTACTTGCCTGTCCGTGATCAGAGGCTGCTGATCGACGGGCAGTGGGTGTCTGCGGCATCCGGCCAGACGCTCCCAGTGGTGTCGCCCATCGACGGGCAGCCGCTGTGCACCCTTGCGGCTGCCGGGCAGGCCGATGTGGATGCCGCCGTGGCAGCGGCCCGCCGAAGCTTCGAGTCTGGTGTGTGGTCACGCATGGCGCCTGCCGAGCGCAAGAGGGTGCTGCACCGCGTGGCCGATCGCATCGAAGCGCACCAGGCCGAGCTGGCGGTGCTGGGCGTGCGCGACAACGGCACCGAAATCGCCATGGCCTGGAAGGCCGAGCCAGGCAGCGCGGCGGGCAGCTTCCGCTATTACGCCGAGTGCGTGGACAAGGTCAATGGCGAGATCGCGCCCACGCCCGAGGGTACGCTGGGCCTGGTCCACAAAGAGCCGGTGGGTGTGGTCGGCGCCATCGTGCCGTGGAATTTTCCGCTCATGATCGGCGCATGGAAGATCGCCCCGGCGCTGGCTGCAGGCAACTCGGTGGTGCTCAAACCGTCGGAAGACGCGTCGCTGTCTTTGCTGCGTCTGGCGCAGCTGTGCCTGGAGGCGGGTTTGCCGCCAGGGGTGCTGAGTGTGGTGACTGGAACGGGTGGGACGGCGGGTGAGGCGCTGGCACGGCACATGGACGTGGACATCGTGACCTTCACCGGCTCTGGGCCCGTGGGGCGCCTGCTCCTCAAGGCCTCGGCCGAGTCCAACCTCAAGCGGGTCTACCTGGAGCTGGGCGGCAAGTCCCCCAACATCGTGTTCGACGATGCCCCCGATCTGGCGCACGCGGCCAAGGTGTCGGCCATGGGCATTTACCGCAACAGCGGCCAGGTCTGTGTGGCAGGCTCGCGGCTTTTGGTGCAGCGCTCGGTGCACGACGAATTCGTGGAGCGGCTGCACCACATCGCCGCCAGCCTGCGTGTGGGCGACCCGCTGGATGTCACAACCGAGATCGGTGCCGTGGGCAGCGCACGCCAACTGGCCAAAAATCTGGCGGCGGTGCACACCGCCGAGCAGCAGGGCGCGCGCCTGCGGGTGGGCGGTCTGGCGATTCACCCGGTCGCAGGCGGCAGCTACATGGCGCCGACCTTGTTGGAGGGTGTCACGCCCGACATGGCCTTGGCACGCGAAGAAGTCTTTGGCCCGGTGCTGGCGGTCATGCCCTTCGATGACGAAGCCGATGCGGTGCGGCTGGCCAACGACACCAGTTATGGCCTGGCCTCGGCCGTGTGGACGGGCAGCCTCTCGCGTGCCCACCGCATGGTGCGTGCCATCAAGGCCGGGGTGGTGCACGTCAACACCTATGGCGGCCCCGACATCACCGTGCCCCTGGGCGGTGTGCGCCAGTCGGGCAATGGGCATGACAAGTCAATGCACGCCCTGGACAAATACCTGGACCTGAAAACGGCCTGGATTCAGCTCTGATTTTGAAAGCACGACCATGAACCATGACCAACTCAAGGCCGACAACGCCCATTACCTGTGGCACCCGATGGCCCATCCCGGGGCGATGAAGAAAACCCCACCCGACATCATTGCCAAAGGCGAGGGCTGCTGGATCTGGGACGTCGATGGCCACAAGATGCTCGACGGCGTGGGGGGGCTGTGGGCCTGCAACCTGGGCCACAGCAACCGGCCCGTGCGGGACGCCATCGTGGCGCAAATGGACGAGCTGCCGTTTTACAACGTGTTTCGTGGCACCACCCATGTGCGGGCCATCGAGCTGTCCAAACGTCTGGTGCAGATGATGCAGCCCGAGGACGTGGCCACCGTGATGTTTTCCACGGGCGGCTCCGATGCGGTGGAAGGCGCCTTGAAAGTCGCGCGTCAGTACTGGAAGCTCAAGGGCCAGGCCGACCGTTACAAGTTCATCAGCTTGCGTCAGGGCTACCACGGTGTGCATTTTGGTGGCATGAGCGTGAACGGCAACACCAATTTCCGCCGTGCATACGAGCCACTTTTGCCCGGGTGCTTCCACATCGACACGCCCTGGCTTTACCACAACCCCTACACCGATGACCCGATCCGCCTGGGTGAAATCTGTGCCGAACAGCTGGAGCGTGAAATCATCTTCCAGGGACCGGACACCGTGGCCGCCTTCATCGCCGAGCCGGTGCAGGGCGCAGGCGGGGTGATCGTGCCACCGCCCAACTACTGGCCACTGGTGCGCCAGATCTGTGACAAACACGGCGTGCTCTTGATCGCCGACGAGGTGGTGACCGGTTTTGGCCGCAGCGGTGCGCTGTTTGGCACCCGCTTGTGGGGCGTGAACGCCGACATGTGGTGCCTGGCCAAGGGCATCTCCTCGGGTTACATCCCGCTGGGGGCCACCGCCATCAACCGCCGCATCGCCGAGGTGTTCGACGCCGACACCACGGGGACGGCCTCGGTCTCGCACGGCTACACCTACAGTGCCCACCCGGTGGCTGCAGCGGCGGCGCTGGCCACCCTCGACCAGATCGAGGCACTCGACATCCCCGGCCATGCCGCAAGCGTGGGCGCGCACCTGCACAGCCGTTTGCGCCGATTGGTCGACACCTGCAGCTTTGTGGGCGATGTGCGGGGCGTGGGCCTGATGCTCGGCATCGAGATGGTGAGCGACAAGGCGGGGCGCACCCCCATGTCCCGCAGCAGCGACATCCCGGCGCGGGTGGCCAAGGCGGCTTACAAGGCGGGCCTGATGGTGCGCATCTCCGGCCCCAATCTGATCTTGTCGCCGCCTCTGGTCATCACCCGCGAGGAGGTGGACTTCCTGTGCGATGTGCTCGAAGGCGCTTTCGCCGCCGTGCAGGAGGGCCGCGCATGAAGAACCCAACGATCCTGATGGTTGGCACCGTGGACACCAAGAGCGACGAGATCGCTTTCATGCGCGAGCAGGTGCTGGCCGCAGGTGGCCAGGCGCTGGTCATGGACGTGGGCGTGCTGGCCCAAGGCCGAGTGGTTCCGGACATCGCCAACACCGACGTGGCGCAGGCGGCCGGGGTGTCGCTGCAGCAGGTGATGGACAGCGGTGACGAAAACAGCGCCATGGCGCTCATGGCCCTGGGTGCCAGCCGTCTGGCTGTGCAGCTGCAATCGACCGGCCGCATCGATGGCTTGCTGGTGCTTGGTGGCACCATGGGCACCGATCTGGCGCTGGACGTGGCCAGCAGCCTGCCGCTGGGCGTGCCCAAGGTGGTGCTGTCCACGGTGGCTTTTTCACCCCTGTTGCCGCCCGAGCGGCTGCCGCCCGATCTGATGATGGTGCTGTGGGCCGGTGGCCTGTATGGCCTCAACAGCCTGTGCCAGTCGGCGCTGGCGCAAGCCGCAGGTGCGGTGGTGGGCGCCTGCCGCGTGGCGCGTGTGCCCCGTTTTGAGCGGCCTGTGGTCGGCATGACCTCCTTGGGCTCGAGCTGCCTGAAATACATGGTGCAGCTGCAGCCCGAACTCGACCAACGCGGCTTTGACCTGGCGGTGTTCCACACCACCGGCATGGGGGGCAGGGCGTTTGAATCGCTGGCCGCGCAGGGCCAGTTTGCCTGCGTGATGGACTTCAGCCTGCAAGAGATGGTCAACCAGATGGGCGGCTCGGTGGTGAGCGCAGGGCCGGACCGGCTGATGGGGGCAGGTCGACTGGGCGTGCCCATGATCGTCGCCCCGGGGGCCACCGACCTGGTGGATTACCCGGCCTGGGGCCAGATGCCCGAGCGTTTTGCCGGACGGCCCTCGCACGACCACAACCGCCTGATCGCCTCGGTGGGCATCGACGCCCAGATGCGCCGTGCATTCGCCCGCGAATTGGCGCAACGCCTGCGACAGGCTCGTGGGCCGGTGCATCTGGTGCTGCCCTTGCAAGGCATCGAAGAATGGGATCGGCCCGGTGCGCCCCTGCACGACCCCGAAGGCTTGGCGGCCTTGTTGGACGAATGCGGGCAATGCGATTGGGGCCAGGCGGAGGTGTCGCGCATCGACGCGCACATCAACGACGCTGCGTTCGTCCAGCAGGTGCTGAGGGTGTTTGACGACTGGCGGGCGCGGGGTCTGGTGTCGACGGCGACGGCGTCAAAGAGCACGGCATGACCCTTGCCAGCGCGCACATCCCTCGGTCGGGTGACAAAGCCCTGATTCTGGACTTTGGTGGCGTGATCAGCCGCACCCTGTTTGAAACCCATGCTTTGAGCGAAGCGGCTTTGGGCTTGCCTGCGGGGACACTGACCTGGCAAGGCCCGTTTGACCCCGACTCCGATCCCCTGTGGCAGGCCATGCAGGCCGACCGCATCAGCGAGCGCGAGTATTGGCTGCAACGCACGCTGGAAGTCGGGCGCCTGCTGGGCGAGGACTGGCACGCGATGCAGACCCTGGTCCAGCGTGCGCGGGGCAGCGATGTCCAGGCCGTGATCCGGCCCGAGGCGGTCGCGGCCATACACCAAGCCAAGGCTATGGGCTGCAAGCTGGGCATTTTGTCCAACGAGCTGGACCTGTTTTATGGCCAGGATTTCCGCCAGCGCTTGCCCCTGCTGGCGTCGTTTGACGTGATCATGGACGCCACCTACACGCAGGTGCTCAAGCCACAAGCCCAGGCTTACCTCGATTGCCTGCAGGCGCTGGGGGTACGGCCCGAAAACGCGGTGTTTGTGGACGATCAGCTGCGCAACGTCGTGGGCGCCCGCGCCTGCGGCATGGTGGCCATCCACCTCGATGTGCGAGACCCTGCCCAGGGGTTTCAGGCGGCCTTGCAGTGCCTGTCCGGTCCCTGATCCGGTCACGGTGGAGGGTTCCTGACCCTCAAAAATGCATCATTAATGCCTCAAAATAATTTCAGGATTTGAATGTGCTCTTTTGGGGACGGCGCCAGCTCATCCCGGGGTGAAAAACTTTATGATGGCGCACCCCAAATAACAAGGAGACTTTTCATGACCGATCAGTTCAACTTCCCGCAGCGCCGAGATTTCCTCAAGACCATGGTGGCCGCATCGGGCGCCTTGCCCCTGTGGGCCCAGGCCCAAGGCGCCTGGCCCACCAAGCCCGTCACCATGATCGTTCCTTTCCCAGCGGGTGGCGGCACGGATGCTTTTGCACGCCCCATGTCAGCGGCCTTTGCGAAATTGACCGGTCGGCAAATGATCATTGACAACCGGGGTGGCGCTGGTGGCACCCTGGGTGCCGGCATTGCCGCCAAGTCCGCGCCCGACGGTTACAACTTTCTGATGGGTGCCGTGCACCACACCATCGCCCCCAGCATGTACCCCCGGTTGGACTACGATTTGGAGCGTGACCTCGTGCCACTGATCCAGGTCGCGGCCGTTCCCCAGGTGCTGGTGGTCAACCCCAAGAAAATCACCGCCAACGATTTCAAGTCCTTCCTGGACATGGTCAAAAAGAACCCCGGCCGCATGAACTATGGCTCGGCAGGCGGGGGCACCTCGCACCACCTGGCGGGCGAGTTGTTCAAACTCCAGACCCAAACCTTCATCACCCACATCCCTTACCGTGGTGCGGGGCCGGCCTTGCAGGACCTGATTGCCGGCAACGTCGACATGATGTTCGACGGCCTGGGTTCCTCGGCTGCCCACATCAAGGGTGGACGCATCAAGGCCTTGATGGTCTCGGGCACCAAACGCAACGCGGCCTTCCCCGATGTGCCGTGCTCGACCGAACTGGGCCTGCCCGATTACACCGTCTCCACCTGGTACGGCGTGTGGGCACCCCGGGGCATCAGCCAGGAGGCCCAGTCCCGCGCCATCGAAGAATTCCGCCGCGCCTGCCTCACCGACGAGGCCAAAGCGGTCTGGACCAACCAGGGTGCAGAATTCCCCAACCTCACCGGCGCTCAGTTCGATGCCTTCATCAAAAAGGAATTGGCCAAGTGGTCCCAGGTGGTCAAAGCTTCTGGGGCCAAGCTCGACTGATGCCACCCACCACCTTCTCGGGCCTGTGATCAGGCCCTTTTTTGTGACGTTTGCCCATTGCCACCATGACCAACGACAACCTGTTTTCAGCCCTGCGGGCGGCTTTTCCTGCTGACCTGACCGCCACGGCGGTCGAAACCGACGACGGCCTCCATTACAGCTGGCAGGATCTGGACCGGGCCACGGCGATGATGGCCAATTTGTTGCAATCGCTGGAATTGCCGGCGGGCAGCCGCATCGCGGTGCAGGTCGAAAAATCGGTCGAAGCCTTGATGCTCTACCTCGCCACGCTGCGGGCCGGCTATGTGTTTTTGCCCTTGAACACGGCTTACCAAAGTGCCGAGATCGAGTATTTCATTGGCAATGCTGAACCTGCGGTGGTGGTCTGCAGTGGTGCCAATTTTGGCTGGGTCAGCAAGATCGCCTTCAAGGCCGGCACCGGGCATGTCTTCACCCTCAACGACGATCGCAGCGGAAGCCTGCTCGATCGGGCCGCCACATACAGTGACCGGCACACCCCTGCCCAGCGCCAAACCGACGACCTGGCCGCCATTTTGTACACCAGTGGCACCACGGGCCGCAGCAAAGGCGCCATGCTCACGCACGGCAACATGCTGAGCAATGCACAGACCTTGAAACAGTATTGGGGCTGGAAAAAAGGCGATGTCCTCATCCATGCCTTGCCGATTTTCCATGTGCACGGCCTGTTCGTGGCCATCCATGGCGCCTTGATCAATGGCAGCAAGATGATCTGGATGGCCAAGTTTGACCCCCGCCGTGCCATCGCTTTCATGCAGCAGGCCACCGTCTTCATGGGCGTGCCCACACTGTATGTGCGGATGCTGGCAGAACCCACCCTGGACAAGGCCGCCGTCAAGAACATGCGCCTGTTCATTGCAGGTTCAGCCCCTTTGCTGGTGGAAACCTTCACCGAATGGCAACAGCGCACGGGCCACACGATTTTGGAACGCTACGGCATGAGCGAGACCGCCATGCTGACCTCCAACCCCTATGCCGCCGACCGGCGCTATGCCAACCAGTCGGAGCGGCGCGGTGGCACCGTCGGCTTTCCCTTGCCCGGTGTGGACCTGCGTGTCTGTGACGACCAGGGTCAGGCCCTGCCGGTGGGCGAGATTGGCGCCATCCAGGTCAAGGGGCCGAATGTCTTCAAAGGCTACTGGCGCATGCCCGAAAAAACCGCCGAAGAATTCACGGCCGATGGTTTTTTCAAGACGGGTGACGTGGGCAAAGTCGATGAACGTGGTTATGTGACCATCGTCGGGCGCAGCAAGGACCTGATCATCAGCGGCGGCTACAACGTCTACCCCGCTGAAATCGAGGGCTACATCAACGACATGAAGGGTGTGGCCGAGAGCGCCCTGGTGGGCGTCCCCCATCCCGACTTTGGCGAGGTGGGGGTGGCCGTGGTGATTGCCAAGTCCGGTGCCCAGCTGCAGCCCGAAGCCATTTTGGCCGCCCTCAAAGCCCAGCTGGCGAACTTCAAGATCCCCAAGAGGTGTTTTGTGGTGCCCGAGCTGCCTCGCAACACCATGGGCAAAGTCCAGAAAAACCTGTTGCGCGAGCAGTACAAAGCGCTGTTCAGCGCCTGATCGCCGCCACCGTGCCAGGCTTCTGGCCTGTGCTCAGCGCAAGACCAGCACAGGAAACTGCGAGTGCGTGAGCACCTGCAGGGTTTCGCTGCCCAAGAGCAGGCGCTTGATGCCTTTTCGGCCATGCGAGGCCATCACGATCAGATCGGCCTTGTTTTTCTTGGCTGCGGCCATGATCGCATCTGACACCACATCGGATTTGACCACCAGCGACTTGACATTCACCGATCGGGCTTGGGCTGATTTTTCCACCGTGGCCAGCTGCTGTTGGGCGGCCTGCGCCCATTGTTTTTCGACGCGGGCCACTTCCTCGGCCGACAGCGGAATGCTGCCTTCAAAATAAGCCTGCGGGTACCTGGGCACCACCTTGAGTGCGAACAGTTCGGCGCTGCAGGTGGCGGCCAGTTCGATGGCGCTGGTCACGGCCTTTTTGGACAATGGGGAGCCGTCGGTCGCCACCAGAATGCGTTTGTACATGGAATGCTCCTTGGGGTATGGACAAGTCTCAGCTTAAGACCGAGGGCAAGGCCAACACTTGATGCAGATCAAGCTTTCTGTGGGGCGTCTGCCGTATCTTCAGAACATGACCCCCGTCCATGTTTTGCCCGGTTTGCCAGCGGACACTTCCGACACGGCAGTCCCTTCCAAACCCATGACCACGCGGGGTCTGGCGTCCGGCAGCAGCCCGTCGGCGCCAGAGCTGGCTGTGCTGGACGAGCCACAAGAGTGGTCATCGTTCAGCGTGCCCGAACCCCAACAAGCCGGCTGTTGGCGATCCAGTGTGGTTTTTGAGGGCATGCATTGCGCGGCTTGTGCCATCACCCTGGAAGACGCCTTGCGGGCTGTACCGGGTGTGCTGTCGGTCCAGATCAGCGGGGCCAGTCACCGGGGCCAGGTCGTCTGGTCTTCCGAACGCACGCGACCTTCTGCATGGATGGATTCGGTCACACGCCATGGCTACAAAGCCTTGCCGGCCAACGATGCCCATGCGCATGCGCGCAGACAGAAAGAAGCCCGGCTCTTGCTGTGGCGCTGGGCTGTGGCGGCCCTGTGCATGATGCAGGTGATGATGTACGCCACCCCGACGTACCTGTCACAGCCGGGCGATCTGTCGGATGAAGCGATGCAGCTGCTGCGCTGGGCTTCCTGGGTGCTTTCCTTGCCGGTGCTGTTTTTCTCATGCACACCGTTTTTCAGCCAGGCCTGGCGCGATCTGCGCGGGCGCCACATCAGCATGGATTTGCC
>JAIXXW010000074.1 GCA_027490555.1 Comamonadaceae bacterium
AAACGGGCGCGCTTGTCGATGGCGCCACCATAGGCGTCGGTGCGCTGGTTGCTGCTGCGGCGCAAGAACTGGTCGATCAGGTAGCCATTGGCCGCGTGCACCTCGACCCCGTCAAAGCCCGCGGCGATGGCGTTGGCCGCAGCGCGGCGGTAGTCCTGCACGATGCCCGGCAACTCGGCCGCATCGAGGGCACGCGGCTCGGACACGGGCACAAATTGGGCCTGCCCGTCCACCAGCAGCACGGTTTTGGTTTGGGCCGTCAGGGCCGAGGGCGCCACCGGCGCTGCCCCACCCGGCTGCAAGCTGGTGTGCGAGACACGGCCCACATGCCACAGCTGCACCACGATCTTGCCGCCTTCGGCATGCACCGCATCGGTCACCTGCTTCCAGGCCTGCACCTGCGCTGGGCTCCAGATGCCGGGCACATCGGCATAGCCCTGGCCCTGGTGGCTGATGGCGGTGGCCTCGGTGATGATGAGCCCCGCCCCAGTGGCCGGGTTGGCGCGTTGCCGGTAATACGTGGCCATGCGCGCATTGGCCAGCGCGCCAGGTGCGCGGTTGCGTGTGAGCGGCGCCATCACGATGCGCGAGGCCAAAGCGATGCCGCCCACTTGGCAGGGTTCAAACAAGGAGGTCATGGGGTCCATTCAAAAAGGGGACAGATTTAGGCGCGCAAGACGCCCTGTGCCCGCGCATCACAGGGCGTAGTCAGGGCTTTCGCGCTGCAATTTGCGCAGCAGCGAGGGCCAGACAAAGGCCCCGCCCAGGCCACCGGTTTGCACCCGCATCGCATGGGCCACGCCCTTGAGGATTTGCGGGTCCACCGCCGTCAGGTCTTGCGGGCCCGACTGCCCGGCCAGCGCATCCACCTGGATGCGGCAGGTGTTCTCGAAGGTGTACATCGCCAAGAAAGCATCGGCAATGGTTGCGCCCACCGTCAGCAGGCCATGGTTGCGCAGCATCAGGAAATTGGCAGCGCCCAGATCGGCCTGCAGGCGCTTTTTCTCGTCGTCATGAATCGCGACACCCTCGTAGCCGTGGTAGGCCAGCGAGGCCAGTACAAAAGTGCTTTGCTGGCTGATGGGCAGCACGCCATGCGCCTGTGCGCTCACGGCCACACCAGCCCGGGTGTGGGTGTGCAGCACGCAACCGGCATCGGGCCGGGCCTCGTGCACCGCGCTGTGGATCACAAAGCCGGCCGGGTTCACCGGGAAGGGGCTGTCGTGCAGCTTGTTGCACTGCATGTCCACCTTGACCAGGCTGGACGCGGTGATCTCGTCAAACATCAGGCCATAGGGGTTGATCAAGAACTGGTGGTCATCGCCCGCCACCGACGCCGGCAGTTTGGCGCTGATGTGGGTGAACACCAAGTCGCTCCAGCCGTACAGCGCCACCAGCCGGTAACACGCCGCCAGGTCCAGGCGCAACTGCCACTCGTCGGGGTGAACGTTGTCTTTCAAAGAAGGCATCTCAAACGCCATGGCGGTGCTCCCAGGGTCAGCAAAAGGGCTTCAGATTAGACCATGGTGGGGGGGATGGATGACGTGTTGGTGACTGGGGTGTTGCCCGATGCATGGCGCCAAACGCGCCCTGGGAAGGTGGCAGGTGTCATGGCTTGGTCGGCCGTGCGTCAATAAAAAACACAAAATGATACTTTTGAGTTAAATTGAGTCTTCGATCAAAGGCGGGCATGTTGGCGACTCATCCGGTTTTGATGATCCGATGGATCTGCGCAGCAAGCAAGACAGACCATGGATGCCCATCGATGTCTCGGCCTTTTCGAAACCTTGTTGACGGATGTGCGGCCGCGTTATCCCTTGGCATGTCCGGTACAGCAAATCAAGATTTTTCAACCGATGCGAGAGCGTCAATCTCAGGAGGTGGTTATGCCAACAGCAGATGAAGTCAGAAGTGCAATGCGTGCAACGGGTCAGTTCAGTGAAGACGCACTCAATGCGCTCACCCAACAGGACATTGATGACGCACTGAAGAACTCAAAACCATTGCCACAGGGCGCCTGGCCAGCGCAAGCAAAGCCTCTTGGCACGAACTGGAGCGGCAATAACTTCAGAATTGTCAATGGTGTTTGGTACTGGGATGACCAACCAGGCAGTCAATGCGGGCGAACTCGCACATGGAACTACACACCCTCATCTGGCGCATCTTATCGCCAAGCGGGGAAATGCCCACAAGGCTATCCATGGTTTGAAATATACGTGCCGTCTTGAATTTGGCCCTTCAATGGCCACTGCAAATGAAAGACTGCCTGGCGTCGGTCAGTCATGACGCTGGGCGATTTGATGCTCCTTGTGTCTACCCCGCCAAAACAAGCCAATTGGTGTGCTCAAGGTAATCGAGGAGCAACGGAAAAAGAAGCGAGCAGACCACATTGTCCGGATGGCCATTTATCCATGCGAATCATTCGATCTGGCACCGAGCATGTCCCTCATCCGCTTGGACCTGCGCGGATTCTCGTGATCGAGTCTGTGGGCAGCATCTAACGCTTTACCCCATGAGATGGCGCTGGTGCGGGCGCTCATCTTGCTGGATTCGGATGGCGTCTCGTGGTGATGAGTTTCATGCTGCTTCGGCGATCAGCAGCGCGGTTTAAGGCACTTGTTTTTTGCACAGAAGACAGCACACAGACCAAAACCGCGACATTAGCGCTGGTGCGCAATCGGAAGCCGCGTTTGACAATCACAGAGCGAAAGCCAAGCTCAACTCGATCTGGGTTAACGCCCGTTTGGCATGGATGATGTCGGTTCGTTTGCCACACGGCTTGCCACTTCGGCGTCCCTGTGATTCTGAGTGACCGAAGACATTCGCTCTAGCTCAATCTGTTTTTCCGCCTGTTCTTGAATATGGGCAGCACTCTCGGGATTCGCAAGTGTCGCAGCGACATCGGCTGCTGTGACGGCGTTGACAATCCAGTCTTTGATGCTCATGAGACCTCCTTGTAGTTTTTTCAATAACGGTATACGCCCATTTATTGTTGACAATTTGGCTCATTTTTAAACACTCGTCACACATCACCCCGGCCGCGTCAAATCCTCCAACCGCATCAGCCAAGCCCGGGCGTGCACCCCGTCATCGTCCACCGCCCCACACATCTCCACCGAGGCTTGCAGTTGCCCACACACCGCAGGGCGTTCAGGCTTGCCAAAAATTTGGCAGCGCAGGTGCTCGTCCAGTTGTACGCAAGGCACGCCCGCCGGTTTACCATGCGGCATGCCGGGGATGGGCGAGGAGATGGACGGTGCCGTGCAGCAGGCGCCGCAGCCAGGCCGGCAAGTCAGGTGCATCGGGTTCAGCGTGGCCACAGGGCCCACATTTGCAGGGGCTGCTTCAGGCGGCCCGCCAGCTCTCCTGCTGCCGGGCCAGAACCTGCGTAGTAGTCGGCCCGCACCGCACCGACGATGGCGGTGCCGGTGTCCTGGGCCAACACCAGGCGGTCCAGCTGGGTTTGGGGCCCGGTGGACTTCATCCAGACCGGGGTGCCGTAGGGAATGCTGCGCCGGTCCACCGCGATCGAGCGCTCGGCCGTCAGGGGCACGCCTTGCGCGCCCTTGGGGCCAGGTGGGGTGCTGCCCACAGGCAGGGCTTCTTCGCGGAAGAACACGAAGCGGGGGTTTTGCCACAGCAGCTCGTTCACGCGCGAGGGGTGGCGGTCGATCCAGGCCTTGATGCCGGGCCAGCTCGCGTCGGTGATGAGTTTGCGGTCGAGCAGCCAGCGGCCAATGCTGATGTAGGGCTGGTCGTTGGTGCCGGCATAGGCCATGCGCACCCAGCGTTGGCGGCCATCGGGCTCGGTCACGTTGACCAGGCCCGAGCCCTGGATGTGCAGCACCATCGCGTCCACCGGGTCGGCCAGGTACAGCAGCTCTTTGCCGCGCAAGGCGCTGCGGGCTGCGGGCAGGGTGTCGATTTCCTGGCGGCTGTACCAGGGCTTGCGCTGGCCCAGTTGGGCCGGGGGCGCATATAAGGGCACTTTGAACGCGCCTTGGGGCCGGCGCGAGCCGGTCAGGGCCGGTTCGTAATACCCAGTGAGCAAGCCTTGTGCCCGTTGGTCGTGCGACTCCACCCGGTAGGGTTGCAGTTTGTCGCGCAGCCACTGGCGCTGTTGCTCGATGGGGGCGTTGGCGAGCCGGGCCACATCCGGGCACAGTGCCCGCCATTCGGGGCTGGGCCGTTGGCAGCTGTGCAGCCAGGCGGGCCAGGCTTCGTGGATGGCGTCGGTGTTCAGGCCTGGCAACTCGGACCATGCCACCGCGACCCAGCGGCTTTGCTCGCGCAGGATGGGGGCGGGCAAGGTGGTGGCAGGCAAAGTGCTGGCGGTCTCGGTGGGCACTGGCGTCTGAACCGATGGACTTGGTGCTTCAGGGGCTTGCCGCACAGGGGCCACCGAGCAAGCCCCCAGGGTCCCTACAATCGCTGCCACGATCAAGCCGACCCATGGCGGGCGGCGGGTCAAAAAACGGGGTGCATGCATGGGTCTGATTTTGCTGGAAGCGTTGCTGGCCTTGGTGATTCTGGT
>JAIXXW010000004.1 GCA_027490555.1 Comamonadaceae bacterium
CCGCCATCGCATTCATCCAATCGTGCGAAACACCCTGGTCGCGCGACACCTCGCCGCCCTGGGGCATCCACGATGCCGACCCCGCGCCCTACAACCGCTTGTACGGCCCGGTGCACGGGCGCGGGCCGGTGTCTGGCGTGCTGTACCACCGGCACCAGTTGCTGGCCCAATGGGGCGAGCCGCACAAAGCCGACCTGACCTTCAGCGTGGCCAAGACTTACCTGGCCTTGCTGGCCGGTCTGGCCTTTGACCGGGGCTTGATCAAGGACGTGCACACCCCGGTGGTTCAGCAATGCCCCGGCATTGGCTTCGAGGGCGAGCGGCTCTCGCGCATCACCTGGCAGCATTTGCTGCAGCAAACCAGCGAGTGGGAGGGCACCTGCCTGGGCATCCCCGAACAGGTCGACCGCTACCGCTGGCTGCCTTACCAGACCGGGCAAGCCGAGGGCACCAAGGGCGATGCCCGGCCACTGGGCGAGCCAGGCTCCCGCTTCGAATACAACGACGTGCGCATCAACCAACTGTCGCTGGCCTTGCTGCACCTGTTCAAGCGCCCCCTGCCCGAGGTGTTTGAAGAAGGCATACGGCAGCCTCTGGGCTGCTCGGACGCCTTTCAATGGGTGGGCTACGAGCAAGGCTGGACCGAGGTCGATGGCCAACGCATGATGTCGGTCCCCGGGGGCAGCCACTGGGGTGGTGGCGTGTCCATCTCGGCCATGGACCAGGCCCGGATCGGCCTGATGCTCATGGCCCAAGGGCAGTTCAATGGCCAAGCCATCCTGTCCCGGCAATGGCTGCACATGATGCAGCAGCCATGCGATGTGGCGCCCTACTACGGCTACCTGATCTGGCTCAACCAGGACGGGGCGCTGTTCAAGGACGCACCGCGCAGCTCCTGGTTTGCCATCGGTGCGGGCTCGTCCATCACCTGGGTGGACCCCCAACTCGAACTGGTGTGCATCCTGCGCTGGATCGACGCCGAAAAAACCAACCACTGCATCGCCCGGCTGATGCAGTGCCTGCCGCGCTGAGCGGGGCGGCTTGGCGGATGTGAACCGCTGACACACAGCCTCACCCAGAGGGGAAACAGGCCTGGCCGCCTGGGCCAGGCTCAGACCATCCGGCTGCTGCCGGGGTAGCGCTGAAAGATTTTGGTCGAGCCGTCTTTGAGCACCAGCAAGACGTCAAAGGCATCCTTGCGGCCCTTGTACTCCGGGCCGTCCATGCCCGGACTGCCCACCACCATGCCCGGGACCGTCAAGCCCAGGGCGTTCGGTCGCTGCTTCAACAAACGCTGGATGTCCGCCGCAGGCACATGGCCCTCGATGACGTAGCCACCCACCTTGGCGGTGTGACAGGAGCCCAGCTTTTCGGGCATGCCCAGCCGCTGGCGGGCCGCCGTGTTGCCCACATCGCGCACCACCACCTGAAAACCGTGGGCCTGCAGGTGCTCCACCCACAGATGACAGCACCCACAGTTGGGGTCTTTCCAGACCTCGATCCCGTTGACTTGGGCACTGGCAGGTAACAGACCAAAGGACACGGCCAACCCAGCCGTGAGGGACATCTGGAGCCACTGGCGTCTTTGCATGGTGTGTGGGGGCAATGTTGGAAACAAAGCCGATCATGCCCAATTTCAAAAACCTCTTGGCCGCCACGCCAATGGCGTGGGGTGGCGTGGTCACTGCCCGGCGGTTCAGGCCCCCATCAGCCCCGCATGCCAAAGCCTCAGCGGGCGCGCAGTCGGGCCAAGCTCAGCGCCGCGCCCAGGCCGGCCGTGAGGGCGCCCAGCAGCACCGCATGGCCTGCACCCAGCGGGCCGAACAGGTTGAAGCTCAAGGCCACCAGGGCCGCTCCGCTGGCCTGCCCGGTCAAGCGCGCCATGGCGACCATGCCGCTGGCCCCGCTGGTGCGGTGGGCGGGTGCGCTGGCCATGATGGCGCGCAGATTCGGTGACTGGAACAGCCCGAAACCCACACCGCACAGCGCCATGCACAAGGCCATGGCGCTGAAAGGCACGTGCGCCCCCGACACGCCCAGCCCGACCATGCCCAGGCTCAAAATGCCCAGGCCCACACCGCCCAAAATCGCAGGGGGATAACGGTCGGACAGGGTGCCCGCCACAGGGGCCATCAAGGCCACCACCAGGGCCCAGACGGACATGAGCACACCGGTTTCCACCGCAGGGCGCTCGAGCTGTTGCTGAAAGAAAAAAGGCAGCGCCACGAACGCCAGGCCCTGCGTGGTGAAGGCGCTGAACGAGGTGAACACCGACAGGCTGAACAAGGGCCGTCGCATCAGGTCCACCGGCAGCACGGGTGCTGCATGGCCACGTTGGCGCCGCAACAAGCAGGCACCGCTGCCCAGCATCAGGCACAGCGAGGCCAGCACCACCACCAGGCTTTTTTGCTGGGCCACGGCACTGAGCGTGAACACCATCGAGGCAAAGCAGACCGCCGACAAGAGCGCCAGCACGCGGTCATAGGGCGCGTCGCTGGGGACTGCGGGGGTGTGGGGCAGGTGGCGCCAGGCCAGCCAGCCGCCGAGCATGCCCAGCGGCGCCTGCAGGCCAAACAGCCAGGGCCAGGGCAAGACGGCCAGCAAGAGCGCGGCCACCGTGGGCCCCAGGCTGAAGCCCAGGCCCACGATCAGCGCGTTCATGCCCGCGCCGCGCCCCAGCTTGTCGGGGGGGTAGATGCTTTTGATCAAGGCCAGGTTGACGCTCATCACCCCGGCCGCGCCCACGCCCTGGATGGCGCGGAAAAATGCCAGCCACTCCAGCTGGGTGGCGCAGGCACTGGCCAGTGCCGCCAGGTTGAAGAGCACCAAGCCCAGCAAGAACACCTTGCGGGCGCCCCAGCGGTCGCCCAAAGCGGCCAGGGGCAGGAGGACGGCCACCACGGCCAGCTGGTAGGCATGGACCACCCAGACCGATTCGGCCGGTGTGCTGTTCAGGGCTTCACCGATGGCCGGCAAGGCGGTGTTGGCTACCGACTGGTCGAGCGATCCGAGAAAGACCGGCATCAGCAGGGACAGCAGGGCCATCCCATGCATGCCGCTTGGCGCTGGCGGGGTGGCAGCGCTCATGCGGGCATCAGGCCTTGGCCGCTTCCAGCGTGTCCCGCGTCTGCATGGCCACTTGGCGCGCGGCTTGCTCGAAGTCGTCGCCGGCCGATGCATAGAGCACGGCGCGCGAGGAGTTGACGATGATGGGGCCGGCGCTGCCGCCGTCGGCATGGGCGCGCCAGCCGGCCTTGACGGTGGCCACGGCATCACCGCCTTGCGCGCCCACGCCGGGGATCAGCAGGGGCACGGTGGGGGCCAGCGCGCGCACGCGCTCGATCTCGGCCGGGTAGGTGGCCCCCACCACCAGGCCGAGCTGGCCATTCTGGTTCCAGGGGCCTTGGGCCAGACGGGCCACGTGTTCGTACAGGCGCGGCTGGCCTTCGACCGAGGCCAGGCGCTGGTTTTGCAGGTCGTCGCCACCGGGGTTGGAGGTGCGGCACAGCAAGAAGGCGCCTTTGCCCTCGTACTTCAGGTAGGGGGCCACCGAGTCCCAGCCCATGAAGGGCGAGAGGGTGACGGCGTCGGCCCCATAGCGCTCGAAGGCTTCCTTGGCGTATTGCTCGGCGGTGCTGCCGATATCACCGCGCTTGGCGTCCAGGATGATGGGCACCTGGGGGGCCACGCGGCGCATGTGTTCCATCAGGCGCTCGAGCTGGCCTTCGGCGCGGTGCGCGGCAAAGTAGGCGATTTGGGGCTTGAAGCTGCTGACCAGGTCGGCGGTGGCGTCCACGATGCGGGCGCAAAAGTCGTAGATCTTGTTGGCATCGCCCTTGTAAGCAGCGGGGAACCGGGTGGGTTCGGGGTCCAGGCCCACGCACAGCATGGAGCCGTTTTGGCGCTCGGCGTTGCGCAACATGTCTAGAAAGGTCATGGGTCGATTTTAAGGGGCGACTAAGATGCAGCCATGCAAATGCTTTCTTCGCGCCAATGGACCATCCTGATCTTGCTCACCGTGGTCTGGGGCATCAACTGGCCGATCCTCAAGCTCGGCGTCACCGGTTTTCCGCCACTGACTTTCCGCGCCATGTGCCTGTGGCTGGGCACACCGGTGCTGGGCCTGGCGCTGGTGGCGATGAAAGTGCCGTTTCGCATTCCCCGCGCGCATTGGCGCGAGTTGCTGGTGCTGGCGGTGTTCAACATGTTCATCTGGCACGCGCTGATCATCATCGCGGTGCAATCGCTGTCCAGTGGCCGGGCGGCGATTCTGGGCTACACCATGCCGATGTTTTCGGCTTTGCTGGGGGCCTGGTTTTTTGGCGACCAGCTGGCCAAGCGCTCATGGGCTGGCGTGGCCGCCGCCAGCCTGGGCGTGCTGCTGCTGCTGTGGCATGAGTTCTCGAACCTGAGTGGGCGGCCCACCGGTGTGCTGCTGGCCTTGGGGGCGGCCAGCACCTGGGCGCTGGGCACCCAAATGCTGCGCAGAACGCAGATCCCGGTGCCCACCCTGGCCATTTCCTTCTGGATGACCGGGATGACCACCGGGGTGATGACGGTGCTGGCCTGGGTGTTCGAGGCCGATCAATGGGTGGCGCCCTCGCCCTCCAACTGGTTCGCGATCGTGTTCAACGCGGTGCTGGTGTTTGGCTTTGCACACGCGGCCTGGTTTTACCTGGCGCGCAGTTTGCCACCGGTGGCCTCCACCCTGAGTGTGATGCTGATCCCGGTGCTGGGCGTGTTCAGCGGCGCGGTGTGGCTGGATGAGGTCTTGCACTGGCAGGACTGGGCTGCTGTGGGCTTGATGGTGGTCTCGATCGCCTGCGTGCTCTGGCCCCAAAAAGCCCGCCAGCGCTGAGGCAGTGGGCGGGCGCGACGCTGCACCCGCCGGGGCGCGGCATCACCAGGCCGGTTGCAGGGCGGCAAAGCCTTTGGGGGCCTGACTGGCCTTGTCAAAGGTGACGATCTCGTAGGCGTCGGGCTGGGCCAGCAGGGCGCGCAGCAGCTGGTTGTTCATGGCATGGCCCGAGCGAAACGCGCTGTAGGCGGCGAGCAAGGGCTTGCCCACGATGTACAGATCGCCCATCGCATCGAGGATCTTGTGCTTGACGAACTCGTCGTCATAACGCAGCCCATCGGCATTGAGCACCTTGTAGTCGTCCATGACGATGGCGTTGTCCAGGCCACCGCCCAGGGCCAG
>JAIXXW010000107.1 GCA_027490555.1 Comamonadaceae bacterium
AGCGAAAAAGACCTCAGCGACGTGTACCACCTGCTGGCCTTGCTGGAATCGGACGCCGCCCGGGTGGTGGCGCAAAACGCGAGCGACGAGGAACTCGCCAAGATCAGCGCCCTGCACCAGGACCTGGAAAATGCCGTGGGCGATCGCGCCCGGTTTTTCGAGATCAACGAGGCCTTCCACATGCTCTTGTTGGAATTGGCCAACAACCGCTGGCGTGACCAGATGGTGGCCGACTTGCGCAAGGTGATGAAGCTGAACCGGCACAGCTCGCTGTTCAAGGAAGGTCGGATCGGGCAATCCCTGGCAGAGCACCGTGCCCTCTTGCAGGCCCTGCTCGATCGCCAGCCGCAGCAGGCGGCCGAGCGCATGTCGGCGCACTTCATGAACGGCTTGCAGGCCGCTCAGTAAAACACGGCGGTGCTCAGTCGCTGACCACCGCACCCCGCGCCAGCGCAGCACGGGCCTGCAGCCAGACTTCCCGCGGCGCCAAGGGCTTGAGCCTGTGGTCGCTCCAGACCTGGCGCCACAAGCGCCCGCCGCGCTGGCCGTGGTAGAGCCCCAACATGTGCCGCGCAATCGCATACCAGGGACAGCCGTCTTCGGCATGAGCCCGCTCCATGTAAGCGACCATCGCCTCTTCCACTGCCTCGCGGCTGGGCACAGGGTGTTCATCGCCGAAAAACGCGGCATCCCAGCTGCCCAAAATCCAAGGGTTGTAATAGGCTTCGCGCCCGACCATCACGCCATCGGCATGCCGCAGGTGCTCCGCGACCTCTTCGTTGGTCTTGATGCCGCCGTTCACCGCGATCAACAGCTTGGGAAAGTCTTTTTTCAGCCGATAAGCCAGCTCGTAACGCAGTGGCGGGATGTCGCGGTTTTCCTTGGGGCTCAGACCGTCGAGCCAGGCATTGCGGGCGTGCACGATGAACACCCGGCAGCCCGCCTCGCTCACCGTGCCCACAAAGTCGCGCACAAAATCGTAACGCTCGATCCGGTCAATGCCGATGCGGTGTTTCACGGTGACGGGCACATCCACCACGTCGAGCATGGCCTTGACACCGTCGGCCACGGTGTGTGGCTCGTTCATCAGGCAGGCGCCAAATGCACCGCGCTGCACACGGTCGGAGGGGCAGCCGCAATTGAGGTTGATTTCGTCGTAACCCCAGTCTTGCCCCAGCTTGGCGGCATGCGCCAAGTCGGCGGCGTCGCTGCCGCCCAGCTGCAGGGCCACCGGGTGTTCTTCGGCGTTGAAACGCAAATGGCGCTGCACACTGCCATGGCGCAAAGCGCCGGTGGTCACCATCTCGGTATAAAGCAGGGTGTGGCGCGTCAGCAGGCGGTGGAAAAAACGGCAGTGCCGGTCGGTCCAGTCCATCATCGGGGCCACCGACAAGCGCCAGCGTTGGGATTCGGGAAAATGCATGGGGCTGATTATCCTTGCCTTGCAACGGCCTTGGCCGAAGCGGGATCTCAGCCCCGGTGTCAGGCTTGTACATTGAAGCCGCAGGAGAATGTCGGCACACGCCAAGGAGGGTCTGTCATGAGCGATACAACAATGTGGTGGGTGCTGGCCGGGGTGCTGGTGGCGCTGGAGCTGGTCACCGGCACCTTTTACCTGCTGGTGCTGAGCCTGGGCGCTGTGGCCGCGGCCTTGGTGGCCATGGCAGGCCATGGCCTGATCTCGCAGCTGGTGGCGGCCGCCCTGGTCGGCGGCATCGGGGCCGTGCTGCTGGGCCAATGGCGCAAGCGCCAGACCACCACCCCCCAGGAAGCCCAAGACCAACAGCTGGACCTGGGTGCCACGGTGCAGGTCGATGCCTGGGATGGGCAAGGCACAGCGCGGGTCTTACACCGGGGCTCGGCCTGGACCGCGGTGCTGGCCCCGGGTCAGACCGCTGCACCGGGCGTCCACCGCATCCAGGCCATCGTGGGCAACCGCCTGGTGCTTGAACAAGTTGTCACACCCACCACATAAAAAGGGAGCATCACCATGGAAATCGCCATCGTCTTGGTCATCATCGCCGTCCTGTTCATCGTCAAGACCGTCAAGGTCGTGCCTCAACAAGAGGCCTGGGTCGTTGAAAGACTGGGTAAATTCCACGCCAGCCTGGCACCCGGCCTCAATTTTGTGGTGCCCTTTGTGGACAACGTGGTCCAGAAACACAGCCTGAAAGAAATCCCGCTCGACGTGCCCAGCCAGATCTGCATCACGCGCGACAACACCCAGCTGCAAGTCGACGGCATCTTGTACTTTCAGGTGACCGACCCCAAGCTGGCCAGCTACGGCTCCTCCAACTACATCGTGGCCGTGACCCAGCTGGCGCAAACCAGTTTGCGCAGCGTGATTGGCAAGCTGGAGCTGGACAAGACCTTTGAGGAGCGCGACATCATCAATGCGCAGGTGGTCGCCGCGATCGACGAAGCGGCGCTCAACTGGGGCGTGAAAGTGCTGCGCTACGAGATCAAGGACCTGACCCCGCCCAAAGAGATTTTGCTGGCCATGCAGTCCCAAATCAC
>JAIXXW010000023.1 GCA_027490555.1 Comamonadaceae bacterium
CGGCGCCACAGGCGCTTCGGCTTTGACCGGGGCAGCGGGCGCGGGCGCATCGGGCAGGACACCCTTGATGACCGGGGTCTGCTTGTTGGTGGGCTCTTGCGAGCGGCGTGTCACCGTGGTGGCGTCCTCGATCTCCTCGGCCATTTTGTAGCTGGCTTCGATGCGGTCCAGGCGGGGGTCGTCGTGCTTGAGGCGCTCGAGCTTGTAGTGCGGCGTTTCCAGCGACTTGTTGGGCACCAGCAGCACATTGATGCGTTGCTGCAATTCGATCTTGGCGATCTCGGAGCGCTTTTCGTTGAGCAGGAATGAAGCCACTTCGACAGGCACCTGGGCGTGGACCGCGGCGCTGTTGTCCTTCATGGACTCTTCCTGGATGATGCGCAGGATCTGCAGCGCCGAGCTCTCGGTGTCGCGGATGTGCCCGGCACCACCGCAGCGTGGGCAAGGGATGGAGGCCCCTTCGGACAGCGCGGGCTTCAGGCGCTGGCGGCTCATCTCCAGAAGACCGAACTTGCTGATGGATCCGAACTGCACGCGTGCCCGGTCCTGGCGCAGTGCATCGCGCAGGCGGTTTTCCACTTCGCGTCGGTTTTTGGCCTCTTCCATGTCGATGAAGTCGATCACGATCAGACCACCGAGGTCGCGCAAACGCATCTGGCGCGCCACTTCGTCGGCGGCTTCCAGGTTGGTGCGGGTGGCCGTTTCCTCGATGTCGCCGCCTTTGATGGCACGGGCCGAGTTCACGTCCACCGAGACCAGGGCTTCGGTGTGGTCGATCACGATGGCGCCACCCGAAGGCAGCTGCACGGTGCGGGCGTAGGCCGACTCGATCTGATGCTCGATCTGAAAGCGCGAGAACAGCGGTGCATCGTCGCGGTAGCGTTTGACGCGTGGCGCGAATTCGGGCATCACGTGGCTCATGAACTGCTGAGCCTGCTCGTAGATGTCGTCGGTGTCGATCAGGATGTCACCGATGTCTTTGTTGAAATAGTCCCGGATGGCACGGATGACCAGGCTGGACTCCTGGTAGATCAAAAAGGCCCCTTTGCCCTGCGAGGCACCGTCGATGGCGCTCCAGAGCTTGAGCAGGTAATTCAGGTCCCACTGCAGTTCCGGCGCGGAGCGGCCGATGCCCGCGGTCCGGGCGATGATGGACATGCCTTTGGGGTATTCCAACTGGTCCATGGCCTCTTTGAGCTCGGCCCGGTCATCGCCCTCGATGCGGCGGCTGACACCGCCGCCACGGGGGTTGTTGGGCATGAGCACCACATAGCGTCCGGCCAGCGAAATGAAGGTGGTCAGCGCCGCCCCCTTGTTGCCGCGCTCCTCCTTTTCGACCTGCACCAGGAGGGACTGGCCTTCCTTGATCACATCCTGGATGCGGGCCTGGCTGACGGACACGCCGTCTGCAAAGTACTGGCGGGAGATTTCCTTGAAGGGCAAAAAGCCGTGGCGGTCTTCGCCGTAGTCCACGAAACAGGCTTCGAGCGAGGGCTCGACTCGGGTCACGATGGCTTTGTAGATGTTGCCCTTGCGCTGCTCGCGCCCTTCGATTTCGATTTCGTAGTCGAGGAGTTTTTGTCCATCGACGATGGCCAGGCGTCGCTCTTCAGCTTGCGTGGCGTTGATCAGCATCCGTTTCATGATGCGTTCCTTCTCTTGTCAGCGTTGGCACCAGCGCAGATCAGTGGCTGCGGTCTGGCACCTGTTTACACAACTGGCTTTGGATTTTGTGGAATCTCAAAGCCTCCGTTGCCGGAGCTGACGCCTGAAACGAAGGGAACTGCCGAGGTGGACCGCCATTCAGCTGCGCGTGAGCACAGGAATGGGGATCGAGGCGCGTGGATGGGGCGAGGTGAAAGGCGTGCAAGGATTCGTCCAGTGCCGGGTGCTGTCCCCGGTGTCCAGGACCAACTGCCGGGCACAAGGCGAAACGGTGGAGACGGGCTTCGTGAGCCACTCCAACCACATCAGCAAAGTTCCGAACAACACCAACATCTCGCTTTGATCCGTCCAACAGCCACTACAGCTGCCAGACTTTGGGTATTCCGTATCTGGGTTTCTGGGCGTCGGCCCAATCTCCGGGGCGATTGACCACTGTCGGCGCTGGCCTTCAGTCTGCCAATCGTGCCGCGAGTGGCATCGACCATCTGGCTTGGTGCGGTGGTGGTGGACTAAACTCCAGTCTTGTCGGAATTCATTTCCATTCGAATCAACCACTTACAGCCAATTGCCAGTGAATCACATTATAGGGGCCAAGTCAGCCGCTGCGGCACCTGCTGTCAAAAGGTTGTGTGTGGATGAAGAGTCGGCAGGCCAGCGCTTGGACAACTTTTTGATGCGCCACCTCAAAGGTGTGCCCAAAACCCACGTCTACCGCATCATCCGCAGCGGCGAGGTGCGCATCAACAAGGGCCGTGCCACGGCCCAGACGCGGCTGGCCACCGGTGACGAAGTCCGCCTGCCGCCCGTGCGGGTGTCTGAAAAAATAGCCGAAAAGACCGCACATCCTGCGCCCGGGCGCGAATTCCCGGTCTTGCTGGAAGACGACAGCCTGCTGGCGATCGACAAACCGGCCTCGGTGGCGGTGCACGGGGGCTCCGGGGTCAGCTTTGGGGTGATCGAGCAATTGCGCCAGGCCCGGCCCACGGCCAAGCTGCTTGAACTGGTGCACCGGCTGGACCGGGACACCAGCGGGATTTTGCTGGTGGCCAAAAAACGCAGTGCCTTGAAACACCTGCAAGACCAGTTCCGTGAGCGCGAAACCGGCAAAACCTACCTGGCGCTGGTCCAAGGGGACTGGCCCGACCGGCTCAAGGTGATCGACCAGCCACTGCACAAATTCCTGTTGCCCGATGGCGAGCGCCGGGTCCGGGTGACCACGGCCGAAGACCCGGAGGGCCTGCGGTCCATCACCCTGGTCAAGGTGGCGCAGCGTCTGCCCGGTGCCACGCTGCTGGAGGTCACCATCAAGACCGGGCGCACCCACCAGATCCGGGTCCACCTGGCCGCGCAAGGGCATCCGATTGCGGGCGATGACAAATACGGTGATTTCGAGTGGAATCGGCGGCTGCTCAAGCCAGCCGCCGGTCCCGCGCTCAAACGCATGTTTTTGCACGCCTGGCGATTGCAGTTCAGCCACCCGGTCACAGCCGAGCGTGTGGCCCTGCAGGCCGACTTGCCCCCTGAATTGAAAGCCTTCCTTGACCATGCCCCGCAACAGACCCCGCCAGTTTGACCTGATCGCCTTCGATTGGGATGGCACCTTGTTTGACTCCACCGCCATCATCACCCGCTGCATCCAGCGGGCGGTGGTGGATGTGGGGGGGCAAGAACCCACGCGCGAGGCCGCTTCCTTCGTGATCGGCATGTCCTTGCTGCCTGCGCTGGCCCATGCGGCACCCGACGTGCCCAAGGACAAATACCCGGCCCTGGGCGAGCGCTACCGCCACCATTACCTGCAACACCAGAACGACATCAGCCTGTTCGAGGGCGTGCTGGACTTGCTGGACGCCCTCAAGTCGCGCCACCACTGGCTGACCGTGGCCACGGGCAAAAGCCGCCAGGGTCTGAACGAGGCCTTGCAGGCGGTGGAGTTGCGGCACCGCTTCGACGGTTCGCGCACTGCCGATGAAACAGCGGGCAAGCCCAACCCCCTGATGCTGCATGAGCTGATGCGCGAATTTGGCGTGGACGCCGAACGCACCTTGATGATTGGCGACACCACGCATGACCTGCAAATGGCCCTGAATGCCGGTTGCGCCAGTGTGGGCGTGAGTTATGGCGCGCACGAGCCTGAAGCATTTCATGCCTTGAAACCCTTGCATGTGGCGCACAGCGTGCGAGAGCTGCACGACTGGCTGCTGCAAAACGCCTGACGAATGGAGTACCGATGGAGCCGATGGTCCCTTTGTGCAACAGCGCCGACTTGGTCAACGGCGGGCGCGCCGTGCCCTTTGACATCGTGTATGCCGGGCAGACCTGCCGAGCTTTCGCCATTCGCTACCAGGGGCAGGTGCACGCCTACCTCAACCGTTGCACCCATGTGGCCATGGAGATGGATTTCCAGCCCGACCGTTTTTTTGACGACAGCGGACGCTGGCTGATGTGCGCCACGCACGGCGCGGTTTACCAGCCCGACACCGGTGCCTGTGCAGGCGGTCCTTGTCGTGGCGGTCTGGTCAAAATAAACCTGTCAGAGCGTGACGGTGTGGTTCACTGGCATACTGCTTACAACATGAAACCCCTTGAATTTTGACCATGCAAGATCCTCAGGGCCAGCCGCCCGTTTCGCCCTCCGTTGACCCCGCCAAAACCGAGGCCAGCAGCGATGAAAGCTGGGCGCGTCACACCTTGCAGCAGTTGGCTTTCGCCCATTTGAAAGAACAACAAACCGCACGCCGGTGGAAGGTGGGTTTGCGCGTGGCCTGGCTGGTGCTGTTGGCGCTCGTGTTCTGGCAGGCTTTCAGCTACAGCTCCCCCGCCTCGCACCCCAGCATGCCGCACACGGCCATGGTGGCCGTGGTGGGCGAAATCGGTTCGGAGACCGAAGCCAGCGCCGAAAACGTGATGTCGTCCATGCGGCGGGCCCTGGAAGATTCGGGCTCCCAGGCCCTGGTCCTGTTGATCAATTCGCCCGGCGGCAGCCCGGTGCAGGCGGGACTCATCAACGACGAAATTGTCCGTTTGCGGGCCTTGCACAACAAGCCCATTTACGCCGTGGTCGAGGAGTCCTGTGCCTCGGCGGCGTATTACATTGCCGCCGCCGCCGACCGCATCTATGTGGACAAGGCCAGCATTGTGGGCAGCATCGGGGTGCTCATGGACGGCTTCGGCTTCACCGAGCTGATGAACAAGCTGGGTGTCGAGCGCCGCTTGATGACGGCGGGCACCAACAAGGGCTTCCTGGACCCTTTCAGCCCGCAAACCGAACCCCAGCGCAAGCATGCCCAAGCCATGCTCGACCAAATCCACCACCAGTTCATCGCGGCGGTCAAGAAAGGCCGGGGTGACCGCCTCAAGGAAACCCCCGAGATGTTCAGTGGCCTGTTCTGGAGTGGCCAGCAGGCCGTGGACCTGGGCTTGGCCGACAGCCTGGGCAGCCTGGAAGGCGTGGCCCGCGATGTGGTCAAAGCACCCGAGGTGATCGACTACACCCAGCGCGAGAATGTGGCTGAGCGCCTGGTCAAACGCTTTGGCGCTGCCGTGGGTGAAGGCACGGTGCGGGCCCTGCGCCACAGCACCGGACTGCGCTGAACCTCAGGGGCCGATGGCGTAAACCGCAGGGGTGTGTCCATCGGGGCCTTTCAGGCCCCTTTTCCATTGCGCGACGGTGTGGCTCTGGATGCGGGCACCAGCCAGGGTCAGGCCGCTGGCAATCGCCAGCCGGGTCTGGCCGTGCAGGCTTTGCAACAGGCTGCTGAGCATGGCCGCGTTGCGGTAGGGCGTTTCGATCCACATCTGGGTTTGCCCTGTTTTGAGGGCCAGCGATTCCAGCTGTTTGAGCCGCTGGCCGCGCGCCGCAGGGTCTTGCGGCAAGTAGCCCACGAATGCGAAATTCTGGCCATTGAGGCCGCTGCCGGCCAGGGTCAGCAGCAAGGACACCGGACCGACCAAGGGCACCACGGTGATGCCCAGGTCGTGCGCGGCGCGAACCACCGAGCTGCCGGGGTCGGCCACGGCGGGCATGCCGGCCTCGCTCACCAAGCCCATGTCATGCCCTTGCAGGGCAGCGGCCAGCAGGGGTTTGCCGTCAAAGCCCGTGGGGTGGTCGCCCTTTTTGTGCACATGGCGTGGCAGTTCGGTGAGGGTCTGCTCGGACACCGGCGCAGACAGCGGTTGGTGCTCCCCCACGCGTTTGAGAAAAGCCCGGGTGGTTTTGGCGTTTTCGCAGACCCAGTGCGAGATGGCGGCCGCCTGGGCCAGCGTGGCTTGCGGCAGAACATGCGTGATCGGGGTCTGTTCGGCGCAGCCGAAATCCAAAGGGGTGGGCACCAGAAAGAGGCGGCCCCGTGGACGGCCGGTGGGCAGTTCGGTGGGGCTCACAGCAGGGGGACTCCGGCCTGGCGCAGCAGCCGGGCGGTGCGGATCAGGGGCAAGCCGACCAAGGCGGTCGGGTCGTCGTTGTCAATCGACTCGAGCAGCGCGATGCCCAAGCCTTCGCTTTTGGCGCTGCCCGCGCAGTCGTAGGGCTTTTCAGCCTGCAAATAAGCCTCGATCTCCTGGTCACTCAGGTCGCGGAAAACCACCCGAACCTCGGCCAGTTCCAGGGCTTCAAAGCCGGTGGACTGGCAGACCACGGCCAAGGCGGTCTGAAACACCACCGTCTGCCCCCGCATCTGGCGCAGCTGCTGCACGGCGCGCTCATGCCCGCCCGGTTTGCCCAGCGGCTGGCCCGACAAATCGGCCACCTGGTCCGAGCCAATGACCACGGCCTCAGGGTGCAAGGCAGAAACAGCCCGGGCTTTGGCCAGGGCCAGTCGCATGGCCAGCGCGCGGGGACTTTCGCCGGTTTGGGGGGTTTCGTCCACCTCGGGCGCCACCACGACAAAGGGGATGCGCAAACGCTCCAGCAATTCGCGCCGGTAGCGTGAACTCGAGCCCAGCACCACGGTGCGTTTGCTGGCGGTTGAAGTGGCGGTCATCGGTGTCAAGGCGCAAATCCCCATGGACGATCAGAAGGGTGATTCTCTTACACTGCGGTCATGGAAAAAAAATTGGACCCCGAACACCTGGATCTGCTGTCTTTTGCCCGCAGTGCTGACACGTTGTCGGGCGAAGGCCGATGGCCCCAATGGCCGCGCCTGGCGCAAGAGCTGTTTGGCCAGGCCGAGGGCGAGGCCGGCCTGGTGGTCTGGCAGTTGCAAGGCCGCACAGTCCCCCAAGCCGGTGGCGCCGATCAGATCTGGATGGATTTGCGGGCCAAGGTCCACCTGCCCATGCAATGCCAGCGTTGCCTGACTCAGGTGGTCGAGGCGGTGGAGGCCGAGCGGTCCTTTCGTTTTGTGGCCGACGAAACGACGGCCGCCGCACTGGACGAGGAGGCCGAAGAGGACATCTTGGTCTTGAGCCGGGATTTCGATGCCTTGGCGCTGATCGAGGACGAACTGATCTTGGCCTTGCCCCTGGTGCCCATGCATGGGGTCTGTCCCGAAAACCTGCCCATGTCCGTTGCGGACCCCGAGTTCGAGGCGGCAGCCCAGCGGCCCAACCCTTTCGGGGTTTTGGCAGGCCTGAAAACCAGCAAGCCTGGATGAGCGCAACACAGGGCGCTTCTCGTTGGGCACTTCTTGGGCTATAATCAGCGGCTTCGCCAGGATCGTCCCGGCAACACTGTCATTAACCAGAAGCTGCGTCTTCGCTTGCGCGGCCTCCATGTATCCAAGGAGCCATCATGGCTGTTCAGCAAAACAAAAAGTCGCCTTCCAAGCGCGGTATGCACCGTTCACACAACGCCCTGAACGTGCCCGGCATCGCGGTCGAGCCCACCACCGGCGAAACCCATCTGCGCCACCACATCAGCCCCAACGGCTTTTACCGTGGCCGCCAAGTGCTCAAAAACAAGTCGGAAGCCTGATCGGCTTTCGCCCTCAAGCCTCCACAGGCCCGGCGCTACTTTCTGAGTAGCCTCGGGCTTTTTGGTTTATGGCCCGCATTGCTTCCGGTTTTGTGCCCAAGGATGTCATGACCACGCCCAACCCGATCACCGTGTCTGTCGATTGCATGGGCGGCGACCATGGTCCCAGCGTCACGCTGGCGGCCTGCCGCCGATTCCTGGCCTTGCACCCCGATGCCCGATTGCTGTTGGTCGGCAAGCCCGAGGTGTTGACGGGCTGGACCGATCCCCGGGCGCAGGTCGTGGCGGCCTCTGAAGTGGTGGAGATGGACGACCCGTTGGAGGTCGCCTTGCGCAAGAAAAAAGACTCCTCCATGCGCGTGGCCATCGAGCAAGTGCGTGATGGCCAGGCCCAGGTGGCCGTCTCGGCAGGCAACACCGGTGCCTTGATGGCGATTGCGCGCTATGTGCTCAAGACCATGGACGGCATCGACCGCCCGGCCATTGCTGGCCAGATGCCCAACTTCAAGGGCGGCGGCACCACCATGCTCGATCTGGGCGCCAATGTGGACTGCACGCCCGAGCATTTGCTCCAGTTCGCTGTCATGGGCTCGGCCCTGGTGTCGGTTCTGCAAGACAAGGCGCAACCCACCGTCGGCTTGCTGAACATCGGGGAAGAAGCCATCAAAGGCAATGAAATCATCAAAAAAACCGCCGAATTGCTCCGATCTGCGGC
>JAIXXW010000359.1 GCA_027490555.1 Comamonadaceae bacterium
CGCCGCGAGACACTGAAACACACCGCTGTTCTTGCCGCCCTTTTGGCAGCGTCCGGCTTTCCACAATTTGCCCATGCCGCTTACAACAAGCAGGCATTCGACGCCAAGTCTGTGCAGGACGCGGTCAAGGCTGCAGGCGCCAAAAGCATGGCCGAGAGCAAGGATGTGGTCCTCACGGCCCTGGATGTGGCAGAAGATGGCGCTGCGGTGCCTTTGGGGGTGAGCACCACCTTGCCCAATGTGCGTCAGTTGATGCTGCTGGTGGAAAAGAACCCTTCGGCGCTGGTGGCGATGTTCCAGGTCACCGAAGCTGTGGACGCCAACTTTGCGGTGCGCGCCAAAATGGGCCAGACCTCCGATGTCTATGCGGTGGCGATCTTGAACGATGGCAGGGCTTTGTGGGCCCGCAAAGAGGTCAAGGTCACCTTGGGCGGCTGTGGTGCTTGACGCCCCTCCTGGATCACCCTGCAATGGACTCACCTGAGAGCGAAAACAAGCCATGACGACCCCAATGCAAATTCGAGCACAAATGGCGGGTGACAAAGCCACCGTTCGCGTGCGCATGACCCATGAAATGGAATCGGGCCAGCGCAAAGACGCTTCTGGCAGAACCGTGCCTGCGTGGTTCATTCAAGAAGTGAGCGCCGCACTCAATGGCAAGGTGGTGTTGACCGCGGACTGGGGCCCTGCCGTGTCCAAGAACCCGTTCATGCAGTTTTCCATCAAAGGTGCCAAAACCGGTGACAAGGTCTCCCTCACATGGAAAGACAACCGGGGCGCCACCCGAACCGATGAGGCCACGGTCACGTGAGCGCTGGGGGGTGACAAAGGGAAGCTGTGGTGCCCCCGACAGGAATCGAACCTGTATCACTCCCTTAGGAGGGGAGAGTTCTATCCATTGAACTACGGTGGCTAACCCGCCTCAGATTGTAACGGCCGTGATGGACCTGAACTTCCTGCGAAGTCCTGGGGTTTGCAGCCGATGGGGGTCAGGTCAGGACAGGTTCAGAGGGGCAAGCTCTGAAGCACCAAATGGGCGTTGCGGCCGTGCTCGATGTGCACGGGTCGGCCCTGGAAGAAGACCTGAAGTCCTTGCCAGTCGCTCGCGTGCATCAGAAAGGGGGCCATGCCATTGACGGTGTGGGACATGCCTGCTTTGAGCGAGAGGACGGACAGTTTGTTTTGACTGTCCAGGACGCACAACTGGCTGTCGGACCGGGCCTCGATGTAGACATAGTTGCCGGGTTTGATCGGATGGCTGGGCGTGTGGTACGCACTGTGGTGCCTGTGCGCGTCATCGCAAGCTGCCAAGGCGATCCTGCTTGGGGCAAGGTCCTGGGCCGCAGGAGCTGGCGCTGGATCGGACAGGGCGCGCTCCGTCTGCGGTGCCTCTTCGGCTGTGCCGCCGGTGGCGGTGGGGGCTTCCGTGATCGATGGCGCTGAAGCCGTGCTTGGCCAGGAGGGCTGCAAGGGTCCGCTTTGCAGGGCGGGGGCCGGTGAGGGCTCAGCAGACCATGGGCCCTGGGCCTGTAGCACCGCAAAGGCCAGCACGCCCGTTGTCAGCAAGCCGCTCAACCAGACAGCAGGATGCAGCATCCACCCACGCGCAGGTGCAGGCCGATCAAGGTCTGCATCGCCGACGGTGACAGTCAGGGCTTCTGGGGCTGGAACCGTTGTCACGGTCGAAGTCACGGGCAATGGATCCGCCTGCGGTGGCGGTGGCGGTGGTTTTGGGAATTCGTACCCCAGTTTTTTCAGCAGTTTCACGCCCGCATTGCGTTTGATCGGGTCGTTGTAGAAATGGTGTCCGATGCCGCTTTCAAGTTCCCGGAGCTGGGCAAGCGACAGGGTGTTTTGACGGGCAAAGACCAATTCGTCAAGTCCGGCATGGGTGCGCAGCTTTTGCAACAAATGCCCGTCTTCAGGGCGCCATGCCGTCGGGTTCGTGCGGTGAGGGTTCAACATCCAACAACTCATTGAAAGCGTGAGATGCCATATGCTATCTTATTTTATTCTCAATGTCACAAAAATGTTTTTAAAAGTATTCATTTATGATTTTTCAATCACGGCGCACGCGGAAGATGAGGTCCAGTGCGCTTTGCTCTCCCGCCTGCGCCCGCAGGGTCAGCCTTTGGCTCAGGTCGTAAAAAATCAGCAAGCTGCCCAGGGTGCCGCTCAGACCGGTTTCATAGGCCAGGTAAAAGTCTTGGGACAGTCGTTTGCCCAGTGTCACGGCGGTCCCGGTGGCCGTCGCGCCAGAGCGGAGGCCCGTGACCAGGCTGACCTCGTCCAGTCCCAGTTTGGCGGCCCAATCGCCACCCAAGCTTTGGCCATTGCTGCTGAGCAAGGCCATCGCGGCCTGTTGCAGGACCCCCGATTCGACGCCACCCGTGGCGGCGGATCGGCCCAACACCAGCCAGGCCAATTTCTCGGCGTCCGGCATGTCGGGTTCCGCGTACAAACGGATGCGGGGCTGCAAAGCCGTGCCCAAAACCTGCACGCCGACCGTTTGCGGCAGATGGGGCCGCAAGGCCAGGATCTCCAGATCCGGGTTGTCATAGGCACCGGTGAAGCGCAAGAGCCCACTGCGGATGTCGAGTGACTGGCCATAGGCCCTGTAGCGGCCACCCACTGTGCGCACCTGGCCATTCAGGCGCGGCAGTCCCTGGGTGCCTTGGTGGCTCACCAGTTCGACCTGGCCAGACAAGCGGGTGCTCAGACCCCTGCCCTGGAGTTGAAAATCGGGCCCGAGGTCGAGCATGACGCGCACATCGGGCACGCCCATCCAGGAAGGGCCAGGCGCCTGGGGGGTGTTGAATGGGCCAGCGTTGCGGACCCCTGGGGTGGATCGGGTGACCACGACATCTTCCCCAAGACCGGGGGTGGTGTCCTCCGGCATGAGGTACAGGGCTTGATCGGCCTTGAGCGTCCCCCTGACTTGCATCTGCCCAGATTGCATGCGGGCCGTGACCTGGCCTGAGAGGACCAGCCTGCGGTCGGCGCGCTGGCTGACCCGAAGGGATTTCGCCTCCATCTCCAAGGTCATTTGCGCCGCATGCAAAGGGTTGGTGTGGGGGGACGGGGGGCGCGACGCGCTGGGAGCCCAAGTGACTTGACCCCGCGCTGAGAACTCCCCACCCTGGGGGCCTGCACCCCGAAAACTCAAACGCTCGACGATCAGCACCTGCCCTTGCAGGCGCGCTTGCATCTGCCCTTGGTCGAAGGCCATGCCCTGCACCGCAGAACGGGCGGCCAGCTGGTCGGCTTGCAAGCGGCCTTGCCACTGGGGTTGGCCACGCGTGCCGGCCAGGTCCATGCGGGCATCGAGCTGGCCCTGTACCCGCCAACCCGGCGGGGCCAGCACCGACCAGGCAGCGATCTGCGGCAGTCGTGCTTGGACCGAGCCCCGCAAGGGAGCTTGGGCCGGCCAGTCCCAGCCCCATGCGCTGCGGCTGAGCGTGCTGATGACTTGGGCCTGGGCCTGGCCCATGTGCGCGCTGTCCCACTTCAGATCGGCTTGCAGCTGGTCCTGGTGGATGCGCAGCACCAGGCTGGCATCGCGCAGGCCAGCGGCCGTGGGCTGAACCGATGCGGGGTCGATCGGGATGCCCACATCCCCTTGCGTGCGCCGCAGCTGTGCGGTGAAGCTCGTCTCGGTGTGGTGTGTCAGTTGCACCTGGCCTTCCAGCAGCACATCGTTTTGGATTTGCATGCCCGATTCAGCGAGCAGCCAGTTCAAAGGCAGTTGGTCCCATTTGGCCGTGAACCGGGCGCTTGCCGCTTGCAGCGGACTGGCCGCGCGCCAGTCACCCGCCTCGAGCACCAGGCGGCTGCTGGCCTGGGTGGGCCCTTGGACTTGCCAGCGGGATTCGGACCAGCTCAACGCCAGGCCGGGCCGGTCCAGCCGGGCTTGCCATGCAACCGCTTCTTGCAATTGCAGCCCCCAGCGCGCCTGGGTGCTGGGGCTGAGGGCTTGCAGGTCCATGCGTTCCAGCAGGCCTTGCCATTGGCGGCTTTTCAAGTCGGTGCGTGACGCGCTCACCCTGGCTTGCCAGGGCGATCTGGTCTGGCCCTGAACGAGCTGGCTTTGCCACTGGGCTTGCCAGGACAAGGGTGTGCCCACCAGCTTCAGTTGGCC
>JAIXXW010000338.1 GCA_027490555.1 Comamonadaceae bacterium
ATGGGGGGACGCATCGCCTGGTCTTTTGCCGCCCAGTACCCGCAACGGGTGGACAAGCTGGTGCTGGTGGCCCCCGATGGTTTTGCCAGTGCCGGTTTTGAGTACGGAAAACCCATGGACGTGCCCGCATCCATGGCGCTGATGCGCCATGTGCTGCCCAAGCCACTGCTGCGCATGCATTTGCAATCGGCCTATGCCAGGCCCGAGTCCCTGAGCGAGGCCGTGACCGCCCGCTACCACGAGTTGATGTTGGCGCCCGGGGCGCGCCAAGCCATGCTCGACCGTTTGCAGCAAACGGTGCTGCTCGAGCCGCAACCCTGGCTGCGCCAAATCCAGGCCCCCACGCTGCTGCTGTGGGGAGAGGCCGATGCCATGATCCCCTGGGGGAATGCCCAGGATTACCTGCGGGCCATACCGGGCAGCCGCTTGGTGTCCTGGCCGCAGGTGGGGCACCTGCCCCAGGAAGAAGCGGCCGAGGCCTCGCTGCAGGCGGTGGCCGAATTCTTGCGCTGAAGCGCCTCAGGTCATGCGGATGCCGACTTGCAAGATGGCGTTGCCCTCGATGGCGCGGACACTGATTTCGGCCTTGCCCAGGTGCGCGGTGTCGCCTTCCACAGGGGGCCGCTGCAGGGTGTCGGCCAGCCATTGCCCGACGGATGTGTCGGGCTCGCAGGGCAGCTCAAGCCCATAAAAAACACACAGATCCCCCATGGGGGTGGGGGCGGCCAGCACAAAGTCACCGAACACCAGGCGGGCATGCTCGGTGTCATCGAGGTCGGGCAGCACCACATTCAGGCGGCGGGCACTCCAGGCGATGGTGCTGCCTTGCAGCACCAGGGAGGTCAGCACCACCACAAAGGCCACATTGAAGTAAATGTGGGCGCCCTCGACGCCGGCCATGACCGGGAACACCGCCAGCACAATCGGCACCGCCCCCCGCAAGCCCATCCAGGAGATGAAAGCGATCTCGCGCCCGCTGAAGTGCAGGGGTTTCAGGCACAGCCACACCGACAGAGGGCGTGCCACGAACATCAGCACCAGCGACACCCCGATGGCCGGCCACAGGGACTTGACCATCTCGCTGGGCGTGACCAGCAGGCCCAGCAACAGGAACATGCCCGCTTGGGACAACCAGGCGTAGCCGTCCATGGCCGACAAGGAGGCGCGCACTTGCCGGCGCGCCCGGTTGCCGATGACCACCCCCATCAGGTACACCGCCAGAAAGCCCGAGCCGTCGATCCAGGTGGTGAAGGCAAACACGCTCAAGCCGCCCGAGACCACCAGCAAGGCGCGCACACCGCCACCGCCGTCTTCCCCCCGGCCCAGGCGTTTGACCAATTCCGCCATGGCCCAGCCGCAGCCCAGGCCCATCAGGCTGCCCCAGCCGAGCTGCCTGAGCAAAGACAGCAAGACTTCGGACACGCCCAAGGCCTCGCCGCCATGCTCGCCCATGGCCAGCGCCATGGCAATGAAGGTGAGGGTCAGGTAAACGGCCATGGGGTCGTTCATGCCGGATTCGATTTCCAGGGTGGCGGCCACGCGCTCATTGAGCTGCACCCCGGAGGATTTGAGCAGCGAGAACACCGCAGCGGCATCGGTCGAGCCGACGATGGCCCCCACCAGCAGTGCCAGTGGCCAGGACAAATCCAGCAACCAGTGGGCGGCCGCGCCCGTGATGCCGGTCGACAGCAAAACCCCCAGCGTGGCCAGCAGCAAGGAAGGCCGCAGGCCGGTGCGGAAGGTGCTCATCTGGGTGCGCAAACCACCGTCGAGCAAGATCACGGCCAGCGCCACGTTGCCGACCCAGAAACTCAATCTGAAATCGTCAAAGGCCAGCCCGCCCGGGCCATCGACGCCCGCCAGAATGCCCACCACCAGAAAAATCAGCAGGAAGGAAAAACCGATGCGTGCAGAAAACACCCCGGCCAGCACGCTGACAAAAACCAGCGCTGCGCCTGCGAGCAAAGGCAAGGAGAGGAAATCAAGGGACACAACCATGGCTTGAAGCTACCACAGGTTCGGCCCGGCAAGGGCTGGGCGGGTGGGTCAAACGGTGCAGGCTTGCAGGATGCCTTGCGCTGAACCCAGCGGATCTTCCTCGTGCGCCAGGTGGCCCAGGCCGGGCTGGCGCTGTTGCCGGGCCTGGGGCAGGCGGGCACATGCGGCCTCGGCCAGCGCCGGCGGCACGGTCTGGTCCTGCGCACCGATGAGCATGAACACCGGGTTGCGGACCTCGTGCAGGCGTGCGGCCAGCGGCTTGAGTTGCCAGGCCGCCATCATGGACAAGACCCCGTGCACATGGCCCGAGTCGCTGAGCACGCGGGTGTACAGATCGATGCCGCGCGCGTCCAGGGTCGAGCCGGTGCGCGCGATCCATTCGGCCACGGCACCGGGTTTGGCCGCCAGTTTGGCGGTGGCCCAGGCCGACAGCGGGTTGAGTGCGGCCAGTTTGGCCGCCGGCCCAAACAGCCAGGAGGCCACACCCGGCAGGGGCAGCCAGGCCGGGTTCAGGCCCACCAGGGTGCTGCGGGCGGCGCAATCAAAGTGCAGCGCCATGTGCGCGGCGATCGCCGCACCCGCAGAGTGGCCGACGATGGCCTGCGGTATCAGGTCGAGTTGCCGCATGAGTGCCCGCAAGCCCTCGGCCATGCCGGGCAGCGACAGCGCCCCTTCGGGCCCCCGGCTGCTGAAGGCATGCCCAGGCAGGTCGGGCGCGACCACGGTGAAATGCCTGGCCAGTGTGGGCAAGAGCCCGCGCCAGCTGAAGCTGCCCGAGCCGGTGCCGTGCAAGAGCAGCATGCAGGGGCCCTGGCCCAGCATCTGGACATGCCAGTGCACGCCGCCGGCCTGCACAAAACGGCTGTGCTGGGCATGCGGCCAGTGGCTTTGGTGTTCGGCCCAGGACATGCCGGGGTAATAGCGCTCAAACATGGCGGTTCAGGCGCCAGGGCTGCGCAGGCGTTCCATGGCTTGGGCCACGCGCTGGGCCTGCACCTGGGGCATGGGCAGGTAGCTCGCGCCCATGGTGCTGGCCAGTTGCTGCGCTTGCGCATCGGGCTGCACCGAGGTGTCGATCCACAAGGCACGGTGGCCGCTGGCGCGCCACTGCTGGCCCCAGTTGTGCGCATCGGCCTGCGCCTGGGCGCGCCCGCCCAGGCCTTGCAGGGTCACGTTGGCGCGGCCGTCGCTCAGCACCACCAGCATCGGTGTGACGCCCTGGCGCTGCAGCTGGGCCGCTTGCTCGTGCGCCATCTTCAGGGCCAGCGCCAAAGGGGTGCCGCCGCCGCCGGGCAGGCCGGTCATGGCGCGTTTGGCACGCACCAGCGAGCGCGTCATGGGCAGCAAGAGCTGCGCCTGGGCACCCCGGAAGGCGACGATGCACACGCTGTCGCGCCGCGCATACGACTGCTGCAGCAGCAATTCGACCGCGCCTTTGGCCTCGGCCAGGCGCTGCAAGGCGGCCGAGCCGGAGGCGTCGAGGGCCAGGATCAGGCAGCTGGAGGCGCGTTGCTGGTGGCGCTGGATGTGGAAGTCTTCGGCGCGGATCGCCACACGGCCTGTGCTGTGCGTCTGGCGCAAGCGCTGCTTGGGTGCTGCGGCGCGCAAGGTGGCCAGCACATGCAGACGCGCCTGGCCACCCGGGCGGCCCGGGCGTGGGGGCAGGGGGCGGCCCCGTTGCAGGCCGGTGCGGGTCTGGCCGCTGCGGCCGCTGCTGCTGTGGCTGGCCGCAGCTTGGCGCGTCATCAGCGCGTCGAGCATGTGCGGCGGCAAACTGGCCAGGGCGGCCGCGACCACCATCTCCTGCAGATCTTCGGCACGGGGCTCGGGTGGTGGGCCCGTGTCCGGGCTGTCGGGCGTGTCTGGTGCTGTGTTCTGTTCAGGGGCGTCACCGGGGTCGGGCGGTGGCGGTGGGGGGTCTTCAGCGGTCGGGCTGTCGGCGGCGGGGTCGCTGGGCTCGGCCGGCCACTGGGTGGCGCGGGGCGCGAGCACACCGCGTGCGGCAAAGCCCAGATCGTCGGCGTCCAGTGCCGTGCGCCCATGCAGCGCCGCATGGCCGCAGGCCAGGCGCAGGGCCAGGCTGGGCACGCGCAAGGAAGCGATGCCCAATCCCAGCGCCGCTGCGCACAGCGCCTGCACCTGGTCGTCGCTGGCTTGCACCTGGTGCAGCAGTTCGCGGGCGCGCGCCAAAGCTCCGGGACTCAGGCGGATGAGCAGCTTGTCGGTGGCGTTATCGGCCTCGGCCCAATTGGCCTGGATGTCGCCGGGCGAGAGTTCGTGCAGGTCCAGCCACACCCCCAGGCGCTCGGCCAGGGCCCCGCCCACCCCGGCCTCGTCCGGCAGGGATTCGTCGAGCGCCACCACGCCAAAACGGGTGGTCGCGGGCGCGCTGTTGTGGCGGTTGGGCGGCACCTGGCCTTGTTCCAGGGCTTGCACCAGGGGCGCGAGCAGGGCAGGTGACAGGCGTTCGGCCATGGGCAGGCAGACCAGGCCTTGGTCGGCCTGTTGCAGCAGGCCAGCTTGCATCTGCAACTGCCCGGTTTGCAGGGTGCGGGCCAGGTCAATGCCGCCGAGCAGTCGCTCGCTGTCCACCGAGCCGGGGACCTTCACCAGGTCCAGACCCAGATCGGCCAGTGCCTGCAGCCAGCGCTCGCGCACCGGGCCATGGGGCGCGCGCAGGCACACGCCGCCAAAACCGTGGGGGTCGATCTGCAGCAGTTGCAGCGTGGTGAGGGCGTCGTGCCAGCGCGCCAGCGGATCGGCTGGCGCGAGAGTGGGCGAGGCTTCGCGGTGCATGCGCGCAGGCCCTGTCAGGCGGCCAGCACTTCTTGCAAGCTGCGCTGCACGCGGGCACCCGAGTCGGTGTCGTCCAAGGGGTTGCGGCGCAGGCGGTGGCGCAGTGCCAGCGGGGCCATGCTGTGCAGGTGCTCGGGCTGAACGGCCTTGTGGCCCTGCAGCGCGGCGCAAGCGCGGGTGGCGCGCAGCAGGGTGAGCTCGGCGCGCAGCCCGTCGGTGCCCAGTTGCTGGCACAGGCGCGCGCACAGCATCAGCATCTCGTCGCTGACCTGCACCTGGTCCAGCTGGTCGCGCGCCTTGAGGATGCGCTTTTGCAATTTCTGGTTGTCCTTGTGCCACAGGGCTTTGAAGGCTTCGGGGTCTTTGTCAAAGGCGTCGCGGCGCTTGATGATGTTGACCCGCAGGGCCAGGTCTTGCGGCGTGCGCACCTGCACCGACAGGCCAAAGCGGTCGAGCAGCTGGGGCCGCAGCTCGCCTTCTTCCGGGTTGCCACTGCCCACCAGCACAAAGCGGGCCGGGTGGCGCACGCTCAGGCCTTCGCGCTCGACCAGGTTCTCGCCCGAGGCGGCCACATCGATCAACAGGTCGACCAGGTGGTCGTCCAGCAGGTTGACCTCGTCGATGTACAAAAAGCCCCGGTGCGCCTGGGCCAGCAGGCCGGGGGCGAAGGATTTGACGCCTTGCGCGAGGGCTTTTTCCAGATCGAGTGCGCCGACCACGCGGTCTTCGGTCGCCCCCAGGGGCAGGTCGACCACGGCCACGCTCTGGCGCTCGGTGGCGACTTTGCTTTTCGGGTCCCGCGTCTGGCACACCGGGCAGGCCCCCGCCGGCTTGGCGGGGTCGCAGCGGTAAGGGCAGCCTTTGACCACCTGGATGGGGGGCAACAGGTCGGCCAGGGCGCGCACCGCAGTGGATTTGCCGGTGCCCCGGTCACCCAGCACCAGCACGCCACCGATGGACGGATCGACCGCCACCACCTGGATGGCGAGGGTCATTTCATCTTGACCAACGATGGCCGCAAAAGGGAAGGTCAATGCCATGGGGCGTTCCGCAAAACTGATCTCGGCCCATCATCCAAAAGACGTGGCAAAGTGTCAAGTTAAATTTACACTTGTGTCAGATTTTACGCGTGACGCTGTCGCCTGTGTCGGGTGTGTGCGGGCTGTCGGGTCGCAGCCCGTAACGTGCAGCCAAATCCCAAACGTGCTGCGGCAGCATGTTTTTGATGCGCGCCGGGGCCTCGCGGCGCAGGTGCAAGATCGACTCGATCGCTTTCATCTCGACCCGAGCGCGGGCAAACTCCAGGCCGCGTGGCCCCACCCGGGGCATCAGCCAGTTGACCACCGGCTTGAGCCAGGCGGGCATGCGCCGCAGCGGCAGGCCCCCGGCCGCACGTTCGGTGTTGGCCATGAAGCCGCGCACCGGGCCTTCGCGCCGGCCCCGGCTGATCGGGGCGCTGGTGTGCAGCTGGTGCTGGATGCCGTCGAGCACCGCTTGCCCGCGCGCGTTGCGCACCAACAGCCACTGCTGGCCGTGCCCGCCCATATAGCCCACGGTGATGTCGGACAGCACATTGGTGTAGTCCACACAGCTGCGGCAGGTGAGCGGGA
>JAIXXW010000269.1 GCA_027490555.1 Comamonadaceae bacterium
GATGTGCTGCGCCAGATCGAGCAGCGGCTGGCCGAAAGCGGCAGCGACAAAACCCGCATCCTGCGCACCCAGATTTACCTGAAAGACATCGGCGACATCGCGGCCATGAACGAGGTCTGGGATGCCTGGGTGGTGCCGGGCTCGGCGCCACCCCGTGCAACGGTGCAAGCAGCCCTGGCGGATCCGGTGTACCGGATCGAAGTGGTGGTCACGGCGGCGGTGCACAAGCGCTGAGGCTGGGGGTCGGTACCCCCAGGCCGCCGACAAGGGCCTGGGGCTGCACAGCCCGGATCAGTCGCGAAAATTGTCGAAACTCAGGGGCAGGTCGGTCATGTCCTTGCGCAGCAAGGCCATGGCGGCCTGCAGGTCGTCGCGCTTGGCACCTGTGACGCGCACGGCATCCCCTTGGATAGACGCTTGCACCTTGAGCTTGCTTTCTTTGATCACTTTGGTGATTTTTTTGGCATCTTCAATCTCGATGCCATTTTTGACCTTGATCACCTGTTTGACCTTGTCGCCGCCAATTTTTTCGACTTTGCCGATGTCCAGAAAGCGCACGTCCACATTCCGTTTGGTGAGCTTGTTGCGCAGGATGTCTTCGACCTGCGTCAGCTGAAACTCGGCATCCCCGTACATCGTGATCTCCTTGTCCTTGAGCTCGATGGCGGCAGATGTGCCTTTGAAGTCGAAACGGGTGCTGATTTCCTTGGCCGAGGTGTCAACGGCATTGCGCACTTCGACCATATTGGGTTCGCAAACGGTGTCAAACGAGGGCATGGCTGAAAAAATCCAAGGTTGAGAATGCGACAATTCTCCCATGAACCTGGAGAAAAATGTCCCCCTGCAGCCTTACAACACGTTCGGCATTGCGGCCAAAGCCCAGGCTTTGGTTCGGGTGCGCTCCGAAGCCGACTTGCGGGCCGTGCTGGCCGATCCGCAGCTGGCCACCATGCCCCGACAGGTGCTGGGTGGCGGCAGCAACATGGTGCTGACGGGGGACGTCAAGGCGCTGGTGCTCAAGATCGAAGTGCCAGGCATGCGCCTGGCGGGCGAAACCGACAAGCACTGGCTGATCGAGGCCGGGGCGGGTGTGGACTGGCACGCCCTGGTGGCCTGGACCTTGGCGCAGGGCTACCCGGGTCTGGAGAACATGGCGCTGATCCCCGGCTCTGTGGGCGCTTCGCCGGTGCAGAATATCGGGGCCTATGGCGTGGAACTGCAGGACCGGTTCGATTCGCTCGACGCCATGGACATGTGGACCGGTGAGATGTTCAGCCTGAACGCCGCCCAATGCGGTTTTGGCTACAGGGACTCCGTTTTCAAGCACGCCTCGGGTGGGCCCGACGCTTTGGGTTTGGCGGGGAGGGCGGTGATCGTGCGGGTGCGCTTGGCCTTGCCCAAGCGCTGGAAGCCCGAGCTGGGCTACCTGGATCTGGCACGCAAGATGGCCGAGACCGGCATCCACAACCCCGATGCCCAGCAGATTTTCGACTGGGTGGTGGCGATCCGCCGCGCCAAACTGCCCGACCCGCAGCGGATTGGCAACGCGGGCAGTTTTTTCAAAAACCCCACCGTCAGCCCCGAGCAGTGTGCCGACATCATCGCCCGCGACCCCAAGGTGGTGCACTACCCCATGCCCGATGGCAGCATCAAACTCGCGGCGGGCTGGTTGATCGAGGCCTGTGGCTGGAAGGGCAAGACCGTGGGCCACGCGGGCGTCTATGAAAAACAGGCGCTGGTGCTGGTCAACCGAGGCGGGCCCGAGAACCCCTGTACCGGGGGTGAGGTGATGACGCTGGCTGGGGCGATTCAGACCAGTGTGTATGAGCGGTTTGGGATTCGCCTCGAGCCCGAGCCTGTGGTGATTTGACACCCGGAGTTTCCGGGCCACCGTGGCAAGGCCTTGAAGGCTTGAGCCAGCGGCGAGGTGCTGACCCTCGCCCCAAGCCCTCCAACCTGCAAGCAGGCGGGATTCGTCAGAATCGGCCGTCGGTGTCCACGCATGGCCCTTTTTTCTTTTGTTTTTGTTTTCTTTTGTTTAAAATTCACAATTACTTCAATTTTGAGCCAATCTGAACCAAGTTCAATGGCCAGGAGAAAACGGGTCCATGGATGCACACAACGATCAGCCGCCAAGCCGGCGCCAATGGCTGGCCGCCACCCTGGCCGCACCCTTGGGCATGGCGCAGGCCAGCACAGGCGGGGCGAATGCGGTGGCAGAAGGCCGCAAAACCCTGCGCTTGATTTCTGCCTGGCCCAGCACCAGCACCGGCTTTGCGGCCCTGTTGGGCCGCGCTGCGCGAAAGATCGCCGAGATGTCTGGCGGATCGCTGCAGATCGAGGTGGTGTACGCCGACCAGACCCGCAAGTCGGCGCTGCAAATCTACGATGCCGTTGCATCGGGAGAATTCGATTTGTCGCATGCCACGCCGTATTACTGGACGGGCCGCTCTGCGGCTTTCAATTTCTTTTCCACCGTGCCGTTTGGCATGCTGCCGGTGGAGCATTACAGCTGGCTGCGCTACGGCGGGGGCTATGAACTTTGGAAGCAGTTGTGTGCCCCGACCGGGGTGGTGCCGATCCCTTGCGGCAACAGTGGGGTGCAAATGGGGGGCTGGATGCGCAAGCCGATTGACTCCCTGCAGTCCCTCAAGGGCCTCAGGTTGCGCTACCCTGGCCTGGGTGGCGAGGTGCTCCGGGCACTGGGGGCCACCCCGGTGACTTTGCCGGCCGTGGAGATCATCTCGGCGCTGAGCGACGGCAGGATCGATGGTGCCGAGTGGGTGTCGCCCTGGCCGGACTTGGACATGGGCTTGCACCAGGTCTGCAATTACTACTATGCCCCGGGTTTTCACGAGCCGGGCCACACGGCCGAAATGTTGGTCAACCAGCGGGTCTGGGACAGACTCTCGGCTGCCCACAAGGCCATCTTGGAGACCTATGGCTGGGGGGAGTTCATGGAGATGCAGGCCCATTTCTACCATGAGAATGCGCGCTCCCTGGACCGCTTGCGCAGCATCAAGTCCTTGCAGGTGCTGCGCTACCCGAACGATGTGGTCAAGGCCTTCCGGCTGAAGACCCCCGAGGTGGTGCGCGCGGCCGTCGACAAAGACCCGTTTGCCAAAACGGTGCACGACAGCTACTACAGCTATTTGCGCCAGCAACTGCGCTGGGCAGAGCTGTCGGATCGGGCCTACTGGCAGGCTCGCTACATCTGAGCGCATAGCCCGTCCTGTGCGTTCGCGTCCATGCCTGTGATGTCCCGCAGCCTCGCCAGCAAGACCGCCTGGATCTGGGGCGGCTGGGCGGTGGTGGTGCTGGTGTTGTTGGGCCTGAGCCTGCTGTACGGTCTGAGCCTGCACCAGCAGCAGCAAGCCAGTGCCTGGCGGCAGGCAGAAGCGGTGACCAAAATGATCGGTGTGCGCCTGGGCGGGCGCCTGCAGCACATGGACGACATCCTGCTGCACACCCAGGACGCGTTCAACCGTTTTGGGCCGGGTCTGACCGACAAGGACACGATGCTCA
>JAIXXW010000278.1 GCA_027490555.1 Comamonadaceae bacterium
AAGCGCTCGGGCATGCAGCGTCTGGTGGTGGCCGGTGGGGTGGGGGCCAACCGCGCCTTGCGTGCGCAGCTCAATGCCGCTTGCGCCAAAGCCCGGGTGCGGGTGCATTACCCCGAGCTTCATTTGTGCACCGACAACGGCGCCATGATCGCCATGGCGGCCGCGATGCGGCTGCAATCGGGCGCGCAAACCGCGCAAGCGCACTACAGCTTCGATGTGAAACCGCGCTGGCCGCTGCACGAGCTGTGCTGAGGCCCCAAGGCGGGGGGGCGCACCGGCGGGGCATGCCGCTTCTGACCTTGCGCCAAGAAGGTCTCTGCGGCTTGCGCCCGGATCGTCGTTAAACTTCGCCCCTTTTGTGGTCGGCCCTTGCTTTTTCGGGGCCTGTGTCTCATGCGTTCTTGTTTTGTTTTTTCTCGTCGCGCCCTGTTGTCGGCGCTGGTCTTGGGTTTTTCAGGTTCTCTGCTGGCGCAGTCTCTCCCTCCCGTCAAGCTGGCCCTGATCGAGGGCATGAGCGGCCCCTTTGCCAACACGGGCGAAGCGGTGGTGCGCAACATCGTCTGGGCGGTCGAGCGCGTCAACGCCCGTGGCGGCATCAAAACCGCCCAGGGGCCGCGCAACCTGGTGCTGGAGCGTTACGACAGCAAAGGGCAAAGCGAAGAGGCCCTGTCGGCGCTGAAGTCGGCGATTGACGACGGCGCCCAGGTGATCTTGCAAGGCAATTCATCGGCCAATGCTTTGGCCTTGATTGATGCGATCAACAAGCACAACGAGCGTGAACCTGGCAAGCGGGTGCTGTTCTTGAACTACTCGGCGGTGGACCCGGTGTTGACCAACGAGAAATGCAGTTTTTGGCATTTCCGATTTGACGCCCACGCCGACATGCGCATGGCGGCTTTGATGGAGGTGCTCAAAACCGACACCTTGGTCAAGTCGGCGTATCTGATAGGTCAGGACTACAGCTTTGGCCAGGCGGTGCTGCGTGAAGCGCGCAGGCAGCTGGGCCTGCAGCGGCCCGACATCAAAATCGTGGGCGATGAACTGCACCCCCTGGGGCGGGTCAAGGATTTCCTGCCCTATGCCGCCAAAATCAAGGCCAGTGGTGCCCAGGCCGTCATCACGGGCAATTGGGGCAATGACCTGACGCTCTTGGTCAAGGCCGCGCGCGAGGCAGGTTACGAAGGCAAGTTCTACACCTTCTACGGCAACGCTTTGGGCGCGCCGGCGGCCATTGGCGAGTCGGGCGTCGACCGGGTGATCGCGGTGGCCGAGTGGCTGCCCAACGTGCCGGGCGCGGCCAGCGAGCAGTTTTACCAGTCGTTCCGCCAGCGTTTTCCCAAACCGTCCGAGGACTATGTGCACCTGAGGATGCAGCTCATGGTCGAAGCGCTGGCGCAGGCCATCGAAAAAGCCGGGGGCACAGACCCTGTGGCGGTGGCCCTGCAATTGGAAAAAGCCCGCGTCAGCATCGCTGGGCAGACCGGCACGATGCGGGCCGAAGACCACCAGTTCCAGCAAGGCCTGGTGGTCGGTGTGATGGCCCGTCAGGGCACGCCGGGCGTGCCTTTTGATGTGGAAGGCTCCGGTTACGGCTTCCGGGTGGTGCGCCAGATCAAGGCCGAGCAGGCCCGCATGCCCAGCAGCTGCAAGATGGTGCGGCCCGGGGCGGGCTGAGCCGGGCAGGGCGGGGATGTGCGTTGGCAGCGGGGTGGCTGAGCGAAACCCGCGCCTGAATTGGCCTAGAATCGCGCGGTCCTCACCGAGGACCCTTGCCCTGTTTTTTCATCAACCCGTCGCCAGGGGCGCTCTGGAAAGAGCTGAGATTGCGTCTGTTTCGACGCTGACCCTGGAACCTGATCCGGCTCATACCGGCGGAGGAAGCGCGACATGCTGTACGCCACCACGGCTGCCATTTTGGCGGCGCTCGTTTTGTTCATCTGGGTCGCCCTGCGCGACCGAACCCCTGTCTCCAGCCTGGACGACTACCTGACCGCCAGGGGCTCTCAGGGTGCTGCCACCCTGGGCCTGTCCTTTCTGGCCTCGGGCATGGGGGCCTGGATTTTGTTTGTCCCCCCCGAGATCGGCGCCTTTGTCGGGCCTGTGGCCCTGGTGGGTTATGCGCTGGCAGCGGCACTGCCTTTCCTGTTGCTGGCCTGGCTCGGGCCGGCCATTCGGCAGCGCGTGCCGCAAGGCCGCACCATCGCCGAATATGCCCAGGACCGCTTTGGCCGGGGGCTGCGCTTGTGGGTGACGGCCTTGTCGGTCTTGTACATGGCGTGTTTCATCACGGCCGAATTGACCGCGATTGGCGCCATCACCGCCATGTTGTCCGAACTGCCGGGCAGCCTGGTCATCGTGGCCGTCGCGGTCACCACCTTGATCTACACCACCTGGGGGGGGCTGCGGGCCAGCTTGGTCACCGACCGCTGGCAGGCCTGGTTGCTGCTGGCCCTGCTGGCCATCGTGATCGGCGTCACCCTGATCAGTTTGCCGCAGGACGCCGTGAGCCAGCCCTGGCCCACGGCACCGCTGGACGTGTCCCTGAGTGTGGCCTTGACCCTGGTGATCGCGGTCACGGCGGCCAACATCTTTCACCAGGGGTATTGGCAACGGGTCTGGTCGGCCCGCAGCGACAGCGAGCTGCGGCGCGGTGCGCTGTTGGGCGGTGTGCTGACCCTGCCGGTGATGCTGGCCATGGGGGCTTTGGGCATGCTGTGCATGGTCATGGGCAAAAACCCCAGATCGCCGCCCATCCCGTTTTTTGCCCTGTTGTCCGATGCGCCCGCTTGGCTGGCTTTGCCCACCCTGGTGCTGGCGGTGGCCCTGGTGGCCTCGTCGGTGGACACCCTGCAAAGCGGCATTGTCTCTTTGGTGGTCACCGCACGCCCTCACTTTTCGCTGGCCTCGGCCCGTTGGCTGACCGTCTTGCTGATGCTGCCTGTGGTCTGGGTTTCGCTGCAGGGCTTGTCGGTGCTGCGCCTGTTCCTGATTGCCGATTTGCTGTGCGCCACGGCCGTGGTGCCGGTCCTGTTGGGCCTGTGGGCGCGCATGACGCCCAGCGCCGCCATCGCCGGTGCCGTGGCCGGCCTGTTGGGGGCGGTGTTGCCCGGCTGGCTGGACGGCGGCAGCCTGATGGCCGGTGTGCTGGCGGCCAGTTTTCCCACCAGCGTGCCCACACTGGCACCTTTTGCGGGGGCCTTGCTGGCGTCCACACTGGTCAGCCTGGTCTGGGTCTGGCTGCGCCCTGCCAACCAGCAGCGCCTGGCTTGAAGCCGGGCGGCGCGGCCACTTTGCAGCAGCGCCAGCGCCGGGCCGCGCCATGGCCCGAGCACAGCCTCCGGTTGGGGGTCTTGCACAGGCCCTCCAGATCACGGGTTAACCCTAGCGAAGCCCTGGCATGGGCGGCTGGTGTTCGCCTGGAAATTTGATTAGCATGCTAACCATCACCGGTGCCGCTGGGCCACCGGTGGCTCAAACCTGACCGCCTTGCCACCCATCCGGGGGCTGCCGGTCTGCACATGGAAAGCCTTGCGCGATGCAAACTGCAGAAAACTACATCCACGGTGAATGGGTCAAGGGCTATGCCGCCCACCTGCGGGGGGACTCGATCGACCCGGCCACCGGCGAAGCCGCGGCGCATTATGTGGCCGCCACGGTGCAAGAGGTGGACGCCGCCGTGGCCAGCGCCCGTGCGGCCTTCGAGGGCACCAGCTGGGCCCAGCAACCCAAACTCCGATCGGATGTGCTGCGCTTGTTTGCAGACCGACTCGAGCAGAACAAGTCGCAGGTGGTGCAGACCCTGGTGCAGCTCAATGGCAAGTTGCAGCGCGAGGCCGAGGGCGAAGTCCTGGCCGGCATCTCCGAGTTGCGCTACTACGCCGGGCTGGCGCGCAACCTGTTTGGGCGCGTCATCGAGATGGAGCCGCAGGTCTATTCGCACATCGAGCGGGAAGCCATCGGTGTGGCGGCGATCATCGTGCCGTGGAACGCCCCGGTGACGTTGCTGGTGCGCTCTTTGGCCCCGGCACTGGCCGCCGGGTGCACCGTGGTGATCAAGGCCGCCCACCAAACCGCCTGGGTGCATGCCCAGGTCATGGCTTGCCTGGTGGCCGATGAGCGCATTCCGCCGGGTGTGGTCCATTCCTTTGTGGAGGCCGGCAGCGAGGCCACGCGGCACCTGTGCACGCACCCCGAGGTGGACGTCATCAGCTTCACCGGGTCGACCCGAGTGGGCCAAGACATTGCCTTGTCGACGGCCAAGAACCTGACCCGCTTGTCGCTGGAGTTGGGGGGCAAGGCCCCCGCCATCGTGCGGGCCGATGCCGACTTGCCCGCCACGGTGCGTGGCATCGTGGCCGGGGCCTGCGTCATGGCCGGGCAGATGTGCACGGCGATCAGCCGGGTGCTGGTGCACGAATCGATCGCCCAGGCGTTTTCGGCCCAACTGGCGCAGGCCTTGTCGCAAGTCCAGGTCGGGCCGGGCCACTTGCCGGGCTCGGCCATGGGCCCCCTGATCGACGTGCGAAACCGGGACCGCATCCTGGACGAGGTGCGTTTGGCCAGCCCGACATGCCGCATCCTGCTGGCCGGCACGGTGCCCAGCGACGCACCGCGCGGTGGCGCCTTTGTCACCCCCAGCCTGGTGGCCACGCAAGACCTGAGCAGCCACTATGTGCAGGACGAAATCTTTGGCCCGCTGATCACGCTGGAGCATTTTGCGTCGGACGACGATGCCGTGTTCCGCGCCAACGCCACCCGCTACGGCCTGGCCGCGTCGGTGTGGACACGCGATTTTCGAGCCGCCCGCCAATTGGCGCGGCGCATCAAATTTGGCAATGTCTGGGTCAACACGCACAACCGCCTGTTTGCCGAGATCGAGACCGGGGGCTACCGCCTCAGCGGATTCGGCCGTTTGCACGGCGTGGAAGGCCTGAACGACTTCATGGAAACCAAGCATGTGTTCATGCCTTGCAACGACTGACGATGGCCCCCATGCAAGCGCCCACCCCCCCCACACCCCACAGCACCACGGCCCGTTTTTTCTTGGAGGGTTTGCAGGAGACCGGCATCCGTTACCTGTTCTCCAACTTGGGCACCGACCACGTCACTTTGATCGACGAAATGGCCCGTTTGCAAGGCGAGGGTCAGGCCATGCCCGAGGTGGTGCTGTGCCCGCATGAAAACGTGGCCATCCACATGGCGGGCGGGTATGCGGCCGTGACGGGGCAGGGACAGGGCGTGATGGTGCACGTCGACGCCGGCACTGCCAATGCGGCCATGGGCATGCACAACCTGATGCGTGCGCGCCTTCCGGTCCTGCTCATGGCGGGCAAATCGCCCTATGCCTTGCACATGGAAGTGCCCGGTGCGCGCGACAACTATGTGCACTATGTGCAAGACCCCTTTGACATGGCTTCCTTGGTGCGCCCCTACGTCAAGTGGGAGTACAACCTGCCCTCGGGTGTGGTGGCCAAAGAGGTGGTGCGCCGCGCGCACAGCGTGATGCACACGGAACCTGCCGGCCCGGTGTACCTGACGCTGCCCCGGGAGACCCTGATCCAGCCCTGGGCGCAGGAACAGGTCAAGTCCTACCCGGCCGAGCGTTATGGCGCGGTGCGCATGGGGGCCTTGCCGGCCGAAGCCACTTTGCACATCGCGCGTGAACTGATGGCGGCCGAGAACCCCTTGGTCATCACTTCTTATCTGGGGCGCAAGGCAGAGGCGGTGCACGCTCTGGAGGCCCTGGCGCAGCTGTGCGGCATCCGGGTGGTGGAGTTCAGCCCCAGCTGGCTGTGCATCTCGCGCGACTCGCCCTGTTTTTTTGGCTTCGACCCGACCCCGCTGTTGCCCCAGACCGATTGGGGTTTGCTGCTGGACACCGATGTGCCTTGGCTGCCACACCAGACACGCCCCAGAGAGGACACCCGTTGGGTGCACATCGATGTCGATCCCATCAAAAAGGATTTCCCGACCTGGGGCTTTGCCAGCGATGTGCGCTGGCCGGCGGACTGTGCCCAGGCCTTGACCGACTTGCACCAGGCGGTGCTGGCCTTGGCCGATGAGGCCTTTTACCAGCGCGTGGCCCAGCGCATGGCCACCTGGCCCGCGCAGCGCCAGCAGCGTCTGGACAAGGTGTCGGCCGCCGCCCAGGACCCGGGCCAGGAGGATGCCTTGAACCCGGCATGGGTGTGCGCCCAGATCGGCTTGCAGCTGCGACCCGACGACGTGGTCATCAACGAAGCCATCCGCAACTCACCTGCGGTTTTGCAACAGATCCCGCGCACCCAGCCCATGAGCTTTTTGGGCGGTGCGGGTGGCGGCCTGGGTTACAGCGCCGGGATGGCGCTGGGCGTCAAGCTCGCCAGGCCGCATGACCGGGTGGTGCACATCGAAGGCGATGGCGGTTTCCATTTTTCAACCCCCACCTCGGTGTACGCGGTGGCCCAAGCCCAGGGCTTGCCGATCCTGACCGTGGTGCTGGACAACGGCGGTTGGCAAGCCGTCAAAGAGGCTGTTTTGCGCGTGCACCCCGATGGGCCGGCGGCGCAAACCGGGGATTTCCAAGCCCGACTGCGCGGCCCCCAGCGCCGGTTTGAACAGGTGGCCCAAGCCTTTGGCGCGCATGGCGAGCGGGTCACCCGCCCAGAGGAGCTGCCTGCGGCCATCGCACGCTGTCTGCACGCCCTGGACCAGGGCCGTGCAGCCTTGCTGGTGGCTTCGGTCGCCAAGATTTGATTTCCATCGCCCAACCACAAGGAGACACACCATGAAAACCCGCCTCAACCTGCCTTCGCGCCGTCAGCTCCTGGCCAGCGCCGCCTTGTCGTGGCTCGCGCTGAACCCGGCGGTGTCCTGGGCGCAAGCGGCTTGGCCCAACAAGCCCGTGCGCATTGTGGTGCCCTATGCGCCCGGGGGGGCCAATGACATCCTGGCGCGCGTGGTGGCCGAAAAATTGGCGCCCTCGCTGGGCCAGCCTGTGCTGGTCGAGAACAAACCCGGTGCCGGTGCGGCCATCGGCACCGAGTTCGTGGTCAAAGCCCCGGCCGATGGCCACACCTTGCTGATGGCGGCCAGCGGGCCGATTGTCTTCAACCCCGCCTTGGTGGCCAAACTGAGCTACAACCCCCTGACCGATTTGGTGCCGATTTCGATGGCCGGCTCTTTCCCCATGATCTTGGCCGTCAATGAGACCTCGCCGGCCAAAAGCTTCAACGAGCTGGTGGCCTTGTCCAAAGCCAACCCCGACAAATCCAATTACTCCTACCCCTCTGCGTCCTTTCAGTTGGTCATGGAGCTGGTCAAAGCCAGATCGGGTCTGAGGGCCCTCAATGTGCCGTACCAAGGCAGTGCCCCCTCCATCAACGCGGTGCTGACGCAAGAGGTGCAAATGACCCTCATCGATTCCGGCCCAATCGCGGCCCTGGTCAAGTCGGGCAAGCTGCGTGCGCTGGCGGTGACCTCCGAGCAGCGCCTGGCCAGTTACCCCCAGGTGCCCACCCTCAAAGAGCAGGGCATTGACCTGGCGGTGAATTTCTGGAGCGGCTTGTTGGCCCCCGCCGGAACGCCGCCCGCGGTGGTCAAGCGTTTGCAAGACGAGATGGTCCGCATCATGGCCTTGCCCGATGTGGTGGAGCGGATGGCCAAACTCGACATCCGCCCGGTGGGCAGCACCAGCGCTGAATTTGCCAGAACGATCGCCACCGAAATCCCTTTGTGGACCCAGGTGGCCAAAGACAACAACATCAAAGCCCAATGACCAGGACCGCACGCATCGCGATTGCGGGCGCGGGTGTTGCAGGGCTGACCACCGCCCTGGCCTTGTTGCAGCAAGGCTTGCAGGTGGAGGTGTTCGAGCAAGCTTCCCAGTTGGGTGAATTGGGTGCGGGTTTGCAAATTTCGCCCAATGGGGCCCGGGTGTTGCAGGCCCTGGGTCTGGAGCCGGCGTTGAAGGCCTGTGTCAGCCAGGCCCAGGGCAAAGAAATCCGGATGTGGAACACCGGGCAACGCTGGAAGCTGTTTGACCTGGGCGAAGACTGTCTGCAACGTTTTGGTGCCCCCTACTGGATGGTGCACCGGGGCGATTTGCACAAGGTCTTGCTGGACGCCTTCCATGCCCGGTCGGACCGGCCTGTTCGCTTGAATGCCCGGGTGGTCCAAGCCCACAGCACGGACTCTGCGGTGACTTTCTCTTTGAGCGATGGCTCGCAGCACACCGCCGATGGATTGTTGGCGGCCGATGGGGTGCATTCGGTGCTGCGCGAGCAGTTGCTGGGTGAGGACAAGGCCCAGTTCACCGGCTTGCTCGCCTGGCGTGGCCTGGTCCCGGTGGAACGCCTGTCGGCGCATTTGCAAGCGCCGGTGGGCACCAACTGGGTGGGGCCGGGGGCGCACGTCATCACCTACCCGGTGCGCGGCGGGCAGCTGATGAACGTGGTGGGCATCATCGAGCGCGAGGGCTGGCGCAGCGAGTCCTGGACCGAGCGCGGCACCCATGCCGAACTGCTGCAAGACTTTGGCCACTGGCATGCCGATGTGTGCGCCTTGATGTCGGCCATCGAGCAACCTTTCAAATGGGCCTTGCTGGGCCGCGCGCCGAAAACCGGTTGGGCGCAAGGCCGTGTCTGTTTGCTGGGCGATGCGGCCCACCCCACTTTGCCGTTTTTGGCGCAAGGGGCCAATATGGCCATCGAGGACGCGGCGGTCATGGCCCGTTGCCTGGCCCAGGACGCGTCGATCGCCCAGGCTTTTGGGCGTTTTGAGCAACTGCGCTGGCAACGCACGGCCGACATCGTCAACCGTTCGCGTGACAATGCCCAGCGCTTTCACAACCCCCAGCTGTCCGATCCGGCCAAAGCGGTGGATTACGTCAGCAGCGAATGGGAACCCGAAAAAGTCCGCCGCCGTTACGACTGGCTGTTTGAATACGACCCCTTGAAAGTGCCGCTATGAGCCCCAACGCCCCTGTGCTGGTGGTGGGCGCAGGCCCCGTGGGCATGACCATGGCGCTGTGCCTGGCGCGCCGTGGCATCGCCTGCACCCTGGTCGAGATGCGACCGGCCGATGCCTTGCCCGACGTCAAGTGCAACCACATCTCGGCCCGCAGCATGGAGCTGTTTCGGGCCTTGGGCGTGGCCGCCGATTTGCGCGCAGCGGGTTTGCCCGACGACTATCCGCACGACGTTTCTTACCGCACCAGCACGGTGGGCCAGGAAATCGCGCGCATCCACATCCCAGGGCGCCGCACCCGCCTGACCGACCGCAGCGGCCCGGACGGCGATTGGCCCACGCCCGAGCCGCCCCACCGCGTCAACCAGCGCTACATTGAACCGATCCTGGCCAGGCATGTGGCCCGCCAGGGCTTGATCACCACCTTGTACCGGCACCAGGTGCTGGGCTACGAGTCCAGCGACGCCGGGGTGCGGGTGCGCATTCAAAACCTGCAGACGCCGCACGCGCCGCCGCTGCAGCTGCAGGCGGCCTACCTGGTGGGCTGCGACGGAGGCCGTTCGGTGGTGCGCAAGGCCATGGGGGCCCAATTGGTGGGTGACGAGGTGGTGCAGCGCGTGCAAAGCACCTGCATCCGGGCGCCCGGTTTGCTGGCGCGCCTGCGCGCGCCAGCGGCCTGGGCCATGTTCACCGTCAACCCCCGGCGCAGCGGCAATGTGTACGCGATCGACGGCCAGGAGGTCTGGCTCGTGCACAACTATTTGCGCGACCACGAGCTCGATTTCGAGGCGGTGGACCGCGATTGGGCGATCCGCACCATCTTGGGCGTGGGCGATGATTTTGAGTATGAACAGATGAGCTGCGAGGACTGGATTGGCCGCCGCCTGGTCAGCAACAAGTTGCGCGAAGGCCGGGTGTTTCTGGCCGGTGACGCCGCCCACCTGTGGGTACCTTACGCCGGATACGGCATGAACGCGGGCTTGGCCGATGCGGCCAACCTGGCCTGGCATCTGTCGGCGCAAATCGAAGGCTGGGCCGCCCCGCAGGCCTTGGACGCTTACGAACGGGAGCGCCACCCGATCACCGAGCAAGTCTCACGCTTTGCCATGAACCATGCGCACGCCATGAGCCAGCGCCGCCGCGAGATTCCGCCCCAGCTGGAAGAAGACAGCGCACAGGGACAAGCCGCGCGCGAGGCCTTTGGCCACAACCTGTACGCGCTGAACGTGCAGCAGTACTGCTGTGCGGGCCTGAACTTTGGGTATTTCTACGACCAGTCGCCCGTCATCGCCTACGACGGCGCCACAGCGCCCGACTACAGCATGGGCAGTTTCCAGGCCTCCACCGTGCCGGGCTGCCGTGCCCCCCATTTTTGGCTGGGCCAGGGGCAGTCGGTGTACGACGCTTTGGGCCCGGCCTTCACCCTGCTGTGCCTGCAGCCCGAGCAGTCTGCTGCGGTGGAAGCTTTGCAGGCCGCTGCAGAGCGCGCGGGCATGCCGCTGCGGGTGCTGGATGTCTCCGGGGTGCAGGACTTGCCGGCCGAATACCAACACCCATTGCTCATGGTGCGGGCCGATGCCCACACGGTGTGGCGAGGCCACGGCCTGAACGAGGCCACGGCCACCGCCTTGGTGGCCCGTTTGTGTGGCCGCGCCGAGATCACTCCAGCTTGATGTTGGCCTTTTTGATCAGGTCGCCAAAACGCTCGAATTCCTGACGGTTCATCTGGGCAAATTGCTCGGGTGTCAGGGTGCCTGGCTCGCCGCCCAAACCTTTGAGCTTGGTCTGGATGTCGGGCATCCGCAAAATTTTGGCCAGCTCGGTCTGCAGCCGGGCCACCACGTCGGGCGGGGTGCCTGTGGTCACGAACATGCCGTACCAGGTGCTCATCTCAAAACCCCGCACACCGGCCTCGGCCAAGGTCGGGACCTGGGGCAGCTCGCTGCTGCGGGTGGCGGTGGTCAGGGCCAGCGGCTTGAACTTGCCAGCCTTGATCTGGCCCATGGCCGATGAGGTGGTGTCGAACATGATCTGCACATTGCCACCGATGATGTCCAGGTGGGCCTGGCTGCTGCCCCGGTAGGGCACGTGGATGCTTTTCACGCCCGCGGCCAGGTTGAAACCCTCGCCCGCAATGTGCTGCGTGCTGCCCACGCCGGAAGAGGCGTATTTGAACTCGTTGGGCTTGGCTTTCATCAGCGACACCAGCTCGGCCACGTTGTTGGCGGGCACGTTGGCACCCACCACCAGCACATTGGGCACGGTCACGATCAGGCCCACCGGGGTGAGGTCCTTGATGGGGTCATAGCCGAGTTTGATCAGGTGCGGCGCGATCGCCTGCCCGGTGTTGGTGGCCACCAGCAAGGTGTGGCCATCGGGCGCTGCCTTGGCGGTCATGTCCGCGGCAATGGTGTTGGAGGCACCGGGCTTGTTGTCGACCACAAAGGAGCCTTTGAAGACCTCGCCCATTTTCTCGGCCAGCATGCGCGCAATGATGTCGGTGCCGCCGCCGGCGTTGGCGCCGACCATGATGCGCACGGGTTTGTTGGGGTAGGTCTGTGCCAGGCCCAGCAAGGGCGTGACCAGCAGGGCGGTGAGCAGGATTTTTTTCAATCTCATGACAAGGTCTCCTTTTGGGGGCTGAGGGGTTGACGGCGGGAGCTGGCCATGCGGGCGGCCAAATCGAAAGCGTTGCACATGGCCTGGGGATTGGCCACGCCCTGACCGGCGATGTCGTAGGCGGTCCCGTGGGCTGGGGTGGTGATGGGGCAGGGCAGGCCGCCGTGCACCGTCACGCCTTGCTCGAAGCCCATCAGCTTCATGGCGATCTGGCCCTGGTCGTGGTACATGGTCACGACGCCGTCGTAGCCCCCGCTCGCGCGGATGGCGCGCACAAAAGCGGTGTCGGCCGGGAAGGGCCCGTCGGCAGCAAAACCCATGTCGGCCGCTTTTTGCACGCCTGGCGTGATGATGCGGCCCTCCTCGTCACCGTAGTTGCCGTTGTCCCCGTTGTGCGGGTTCAGGCCGCAGACCGCGATGCGGGGCGAGACCACCCCAGACGCCTGCAGGGCCTGGTAAATCATGCGGATGGCGTCGGCCACCTTGTCTGCGCTGAGCAAGGAGGAGACTTCGCTCAGCGGCACGTGCGAGGTGACCCGCGCCGTCCACAGGTTCTTCAGCACATTGAGTTCGCCGCACACGCCGGTGTAGGCCATGTGTTCGGCAAACCAGCGCAATTCGTCTTCCTGGCTCATGCCACCTTGGCGCAGGGCGGACTTGTTGAGCGGGGCAAAGCAAAACGCGTCGGCCTGGCCCGACATGACCAGGTCCACCCCGGTGGCCAAGCCCTCGATCATGTAGCGACCGTTGTCTGCCCGGGCCACGCCGCGTTCAAAAGCCGGGCTGTGGGCCCCCGACCAGTCCTGCCATACCACCTCCGGCGGAACCTGAATGGCGCCTTTTTGCCCGATCAGGATGACCCGGGCTTGTGACCGCCAGGCGGGGTTTTGCAGCATTTTTTCGACCAACTCAGGGCCGATGCCTGCAGGGTCACCGGTGAAAAGGGCAAGGGTGGGCAGTGTCATGGTGGAATGGGGGCAGTGGGGCACAAACCGGATGCATGTAATCCGTAATTACGGATAATGCTAGGCAGGGCCCCCGAGCCGGTCAAGCTCTGGTTTTCCCCCATACTTCGAACCATGTCTGTCCACGATCCAGCCAGCCAGATTGAGCGCGTCCCGCTCCACGAGGAAGTCACCAACCGCCTGCGCGACATGATCGTGTCCCTGCGCCTGCGGCCCGGCGAGCGCATCCAGGAGCTGGAGGTGGCACAGTGGCTGGGTGTCTCCCGCACCCCTGTGCGTGAGGCGATCAAGGTCTTGACGGCCGAGGGCCTGGTGGAGCTGTTGCCCTTGCGCGGTGCGATCGTGAAGGCTTTTTCGGCCAAGGACGCCCGCGACATGCTCGAGGTGATCGCTGTGGTGGAGTCCTATGCGGGCGAACTGGCCTGCCAGGCCAGCCAGGACAAGATTGACGCGGTGCTGGCGTTGCACCGGCAGATGAGGGTGTTGTTTGAAAACCGGCAAAGGCCCGAGTACTTTGAGCTGAACCAGCGCATCCACAGCGCCCTGATTGCCCTGGCCGACAACGAGACCCTGAGCATGACCCATGCCACCTTGAGCAAGCGCATGCGCAGTCTGCGCTACAGCGGCAATGCCACCTTGGA
>JAIXXW010000280.1 GCA_027490555.1 Comamonadaceae bacterium
GGATGCTGTCGAGCAGCAAACGGCTGCTGTCCACGTTGGAGCGCAGGCCCAGGTCAAAGTCCAGCTCGCACTCGCCCGAGACGGCCGAGGCCAGATGGAACACCCCGTCAAAGCCGCTCTTGAACAAGTCGCCTTGTTCGAGCATGGGGCCGGCATGGCCCTTCACGCGCGGATCGGCCAGCAAGTCGGCGGGCGCCGGGAACAGGTCGGCGATGACGAGTTCGCGCACGGTTTGGCCATTCAGTTGGCCGCGTTTCAAAATCTCGCGGGCCAGGCGGGCCCCTAAAAATCCGGCACCGCCGGTGATCAAAATTCGCATGCTGCTGCCTTCTCGGTCAATGGTTGTCTTTGGGCACGGCCGCGCCACGCTGGCCGACCAGGAAGTCCATGTCGGCGCCTTCGTCGGCTTGCAGCACGTGGTCGATGTAGAGCTTCCAGTAGCCCGAGTGCATGGCCGGTTCGGGCTTGGACCATGCGGCCAGGCGCTGGGCCAATTCTTCGTCGCTGATGAGCAGCTGCAGTTTGCGCTCGGGCACATTGAGCTCGATCATGTCGCCGTTTTGCACCACCGCCAAAGGACCGCCTGCGGCGGCTTCGGGCGAGGTGTGCAGGACCACGGTGCCATAGGCGGTGCCGCTCATGCGCGCATCGGAGATGCGCACCATGTCGGTGATGCCTTTGCGCAGCACCTTGGGGGGCAGCGGCATGTTGCCCACTTCGGCCATGCCGGGGTAGCCCTTGGGGCCGCAGTTTTTCAGCACCAGGATGCAGTTCTCGTCCACATCCAGGTTTTCGTCGTCGATGCGTTTGTGGAAATCGTCGCTGTCTTCGAACACCACAGCGCGGCCGGTGTGCTGCATGAGCGCGGGTGTGGCGGCGCTGGGCTTGATGACCGCACCGCGCGGGGCCAGGTTGCCACGCAGGATGGCGATGCCGGCCTTTTCCTTGAAGGGCGCGTCCAGTGACTTGATCACTTTGGGGTTGTAGTTCACGGCCGCGGCATTGTTTTCGCGCACGGTCTTGCCGCTCACGGTGATGATCTCGGTGTGCAGCAGCTTCTCGATTTCTTTCATGACCACCGGCAAGCCCCCTGCGTAGCAGAAGTCTTCCATGAGGTGTTCGCCAGACGGCTGCATGTTCAGGATGCAAGGCAGTTCGCTGCCCAGGCGTTCAAAGTCGTCCAGGGTGAGTTTCAGGCCCAAACGACCGGCGATCGCGATCAGGTGGATCACCGCATTGGTCGAACCCCCGATGGCGGCCAGGGTGCGGATCGCGTTTTCGAAAGCCTCGCGGGTGAGCACCTTGCTGATGGTCTGGTCGGTGTGCACCATCTCGACGATGCGCCGGCCCGAGTCGCGCGCCAGCACGTTGCGACGGCCATCCACGGCAGGGTAGGTGGCGTTACCGGGCAAACCGATGCCCAGGGCCTCGACCATGCAGGCCATGGTGCTGGCGGTGCCCATGGTCATGCAGTGGCCGTGGCTGCGGTGCATGCAGCTTTCGGCGTCAAAGAAGTCGGCCAGTTTCAAGGTGCCTGCACGCACCTGCTCGCTCATGCTCCACACGCCGGTGCCCGAGCCCAGTTCCTGTCCGCGCCACTTGCCGTTGAGCATCGGGCCACCGCTGATGCCAATGGTGGGCAGACCGACACTGGAGGCGCCCATCAGCAAGGAGGGCGTGGTTTTGTCGCAGCCCATGAGCAGCACCACGCCGTCGATGGGGTTGCCACGGATGCTTTCTTCCACATCCATGCTGGCCAGGTTGCGGTACAGCATGGCCGTGGGCCGCAGCAAGGTCTCGCCCAGCGACATGACCGGAAACTCGAGCGGAAAGCCACCTGCTTCGTACACGCCGATCTTGACCTGCTCGGCCAGGGCCCGGAAGTGGGAGTTGCAAGGGGTCAGCTCGCTGAAGGTGTTGCAGATGCCGATGACGGGCCGGCCGTCAAACTGGTCGTGCGGGATGCCCTTGCCCTTGACCCAGCTGCGGTAGGCAAAACCATCCCGGTCCTGGCGGCCGAACCATTGCTGGCTGCGCAGTTCTTCGGGTTTTTTGCGAGGGGTGTCTCCGGGTCCTTGGCTCATGGTGGGTCTTTCAGAGGGGTGAAAAAGATGCTGCGAATCCTATCGTATGACGATAAGAAAAAGCCAAATCCTGTACCCCTTGCGACACCCGGAAAAACCCTAGACGCCAAAATGACCGAGCCTAGGGTTTACCAGGGTCTGTCGCGGGTGTTCAATCATCATATGATAAGACCTGCGACCTTCGTACCCCATGAGCAACAACTTCCACAGAAATACCTTGGACAGTTTGGGACTGGCCATCCTGGCCGGCCGACATGCTGTGGGCGCCAGCCTGCCGCCCGAGCCCATCTTGTGCGAGACCCTGGGCGTGAGCCGCACCGTGGTGCGCGAGGCCATCAAGTCCTTGGTGGCCAAAGGCTTGCTGTCCACCGGCCCCAAGGTGGGCACCCGCGTCATGCCGAGCGCACATTGGAACTGGTTCGACCCCGACGTGGTCAGCTGGCAAGCGCGCTGCGGCCTGACA
>JAIXXW010000225.1 GCA_027490555.1 Comamonadaceae bacterium
CATCGTGGGTCTCCTTATGATGGAAAGTATGTACCAAGTTCAACGCCCATCACACAGCTTCTGGGTGCCGCTGCGCGGCTGCCGCTACCACATCCGCCAATGGGGCACGCCCAGCCCCGCTGCCACGCCCCTGGTGCTGGCCCACGGCTGGATGGATGTGGCCGCCTCCTGGCAGTTCATGGTCGATGCCTTCAGCGAGGCATTTGTCAGCCAGCGCCCCATCATCGCCATGGACTGGCGCGGCTATGGCCTGACCGAGTCCCCCCCCACCGACTGTTACTGGTTCCCCGACTACCTGGCCGATCTGGACGCGCTGCTGGATGCGCTCTGCCCCGGCCAGGCCGTGGACCTGGTCGGGCACAGCATGGGCGGCAATGTGGTGATGATGTACGCGGGCAGCCGCCCCCAACGCGTGCGCAGCTTGGTCAACCTCGAGGGCTTTGGCATGGCCGCCACCGCACCGGCCCAGGCCCCGACCCGCATGGCCCAGTGGCTCGATGAGCTCCAGGCGCAACGCGCAGGCGAGAACAACCTCAAACCCTACCCCGATGCGGCCGCCGTGGCCGCGCGCCTGATGAAGACCAACCGCCGCCTGGGTCAGGACAAAGCCGACTGGCTGGCACAGCACTGGGCACGACAGGACGACCAGGGCCAGTGGCGCATCCTGGGTGATTCGGCCCACAAGGTGGTCAACCCCTATCTGTTCCGGGTGGAAGAAGCACTGGCCATGTACCGCCACATCAGCGCCCCGGTGCTGGCCGTGGAAGCCTCGGACGACTCGCTCAGCCAGTGGTGGAAGGGCCGCTACACCCTGGCCGAGTTTCACGAGCGCCTGAAATCCGTGCCGCGTCTGGACCAAGCCCTCATCCAGGACGCGGGCCACATGCTGCACCACGACCAGCCGATTGTCCTGGCGAATTGTCTGGAAAAATTCCTGAAAAAATTTGGGGACTAAAATTTGCATTTTCAGTTCAGCCTTTTCAAAGCCGTGAAGTCAGACCCAAGCTTTTTATTCAGAGCGACTTCACTGACCTTGACGCTGTATCTGACCACGCTGGGTATGCCGGTCTTAGCGCAACAAGAGAGCCACTGGTGTCCTTCATTTTTATCGGTCCAAGGGGCACCTGAACCTGTACACCGGGCTGAGATCACTTTTTCGCCTTACACCCACCATTGGAGTCGCAATCCGGAACACAGACATGTGGTGCTGCTGGCCCTGGACGAGCAACTGCCGGGTGAACGCCTTTGCGGGTTGAGTGTCTTCAGCAACTCCTTTGGACAGCCGGCTGTATATGTGTATGCAGGACAACAATTCAAAGGCTTGCTCGGTGTCCCTCAGCTTTTCGCCAAAGTGACCGCCGGTATCTTGTACGGTTACGTCGCGCCCTACGACAACAAAGTCCCTCTGAACTACAACGGTTTTTCACCTGCGATCATTCCAGCCATTGGCTACCAGCTCAACACACACGACTCGGTGCAACTGCAGATACTGGGGAACGCCGGCATCATGTTTTCATACGGCCGAAGGTTTTGATGTCCACCAGCCAGAACAAGAAACAGGTCTCGGCCAGTGCAGTCAAGTCATGAGAAAATGCACGGATCACCGAACCGGACACTTTCCCCATGGATGCAGAACACATCAACCACATTGGCGCCACCCTCGCAGACCTGACGGCACGGACCCAGGAATTACGGGGGTATCTTTGACTACGATGCCAAATCTGAACGCCTGAGAACGGTCAACGCATCGCTCGAAGACCCGGCGGTCTGGAACGATCCGAAAAAAGCCCAGGAACTGGGCAAAGAGAAAAAAGCACTGGACAGCGTGGTGGTGACCATCACCACCTTGACCAACGAACTCGCCGACAACCTCGAATTGTTCGACATGAGCAAGGAAGAAGGCGACGAAGCGGGCCTGCGCACGATCGAGGCCGAGGCGGCCAAATTGAACCAGCTGGTGGAGGACCTGGAGTTTCGCCGCATGTTCCGGCATGAGGCCGACCCCTTGAACTGCTTTGTCGACATCCAAGCGGGTGCAGGCGGTACCGAAGCCTGCGATTGGGCCAGCATGTTGCTGCGCCAGTACCTCAAATACGCGGAGCGCAAAGGCTTCAAGGCGGCGGTGGAGGACGAAACCCCGGGCGACACCGCCGGCATCAAAAGCGCCACCATCAAGATCGAGGGCGAATACGCCTATGGTTTGCTGCGCACCGAGACCGGGGTGCACCGCCTGGTGCGCAAGAGCCCCTTCGACTCGTCCGGTGGTCGCCATACCTCCTTCGCCTCGCTGTTCGTGTACCCCGAGATCGACGACTCGATCGAGATCCAGATCAACCCGGCCGATGTGCGCACCGACACCTTCCGCGCCAGCGGGGCGGGCGGCCAGCACATCAACAAAACCGATTCGGCCGTGCGCCTGACCCACATCCCGACCGGCATCGTGGTCCAGTGCCAGGATGGCCGCAGCCAGCACAGCAACCGGGATGTGGCCTGGCAACGCCTGCGCTCGCGCCTGTACGACTTCGAGATGCGCAAACGCATGGAAGAGCAGCAAAAGCTGGAAGACACCAAAACCGATGTGGGCTGGGGTCACCAGATCCGCAGCTATGTGCTGGACAACAGCCGCATCAAGGATTTGCGCACCAA
>JAIXXW010000015.1 GCA_027490555.1 Comamonadaceae bacterium
AGCGCGGCCCAGATCGTGCGCGCCGACAGCGCGCCGGTGGCCAGCCAGGGGGACCAGTGGCTGCTGGTGTGCTGACCTTGCAAGGCATTGCGCGTTTGCTTGTAGCGGTCGGGCCAGGGCGGGGTGAGGTAGCGCTGCAGATGCGCCAGGCCGCTGCTTTCGCCGCCACGGCCGTGTTCCTGGGTGGAGGGAAAGTTGGCCCTGGGGTGTCCCGGCGCGTGCACCGGGGCTTGCAGCAAGGCGCCAGCGCTGTCGGCCCAGCCGTGCAGGCCGCTCAAGTCCTCGCCCGGGGGCGCAGGCAGCTGTGGGGGGGCGGGCAAGGGGGACAGGGGTCGCAGACCCGCCGCTTCCACGCGCTGTCGGAACACAGTGAACACCTGCGGCATCTCGGCCACCTCGAAAGGCAGCGACGCGGGCTCGAGCAGGCTGGACTGCCAGACGGTGTGCACCGTCAGCCCCGCAGTGCGCAAGGCCTGCACCTGGGCCTCTTCTTCGGGGGCTGCGATGTCTTCGGCGAACACGGTGCTGGCGTTCACCTGGCGCGCACAAGCGGGCAAGACCTCGGCCACCGCACCGTGCAACAACACCAGCCGCTGCCCCAGGCCACCCAGGGAGGTGTGCAGGTCGTGCAAGGTGTCGGCCAGAAAGCGCCTGCGGTGCGCACCCATGCGGCGAAAGCCCCAATCGGTGAGGGCGTCTTGCGCAGCCTCATGCACATACACCAGCAACAGGCGCTGGCCATGCGCGATGGCGTGTTCGGCGGCCAGGCGCAAGGCGCGTTGGTCGTGCAGCCGCAAATCGTTTCGAAACCAGAACAAGGTGGTGCGCATGGTGCTAAAAGTCAAAACCCAGCTGGGGGTGGGGTGGGGTGGGTGCGGCGGATGTCGTGCTTTTGCCCTGGCGCTTGCGCTGCAGCTTGTCGGGCACGCGACGCGAGGCGTGTTGGTCGACGATGGCTTTTTTGCCCGCCTGGACTTCGGGTTGGGCCCGGCGTGCGTGCAATGCGGCTTTGGCGCTGCGGGTGGCATCGGCCAGCTCCACCAGGGGCAAGGCAATCGCGTCCTCCGGTGCCCGGCCCACGCTCAGGCCGCAGTGGCGCTGCACCTCGGGTGGCATGCGCCAGGGCTCGAACAGCCAGGTGTCGGGCACGCGCCGCATGTGGGGCAGCCAGCGCCGCACAAAGATGCCTTTGGGGTCGTGGTCCTGGGCCTGCTTGATCGGGTTGTAAACCCGGGTGGTGTTGATGCCGGTGGTGCCCGATTGCATTTGCAGCTGGCTCCAGTGGATGCCGGGTTCGTAGTCCAGAAACTGCGTGGCCAGCCATTGGCCCACCGGCCGCCAGTCCAGCCACAGCGGGTAGGCCGCCACCGACACCAGCATGGCCCGCATCCGGAAGTTGAGCCAGCCGGTTTCGTGCAGCATGACCACGCAGGCGTCGACCATGGGCCAGCCGGTGCGCGCCGAGGTCAGGGCCGCAAAGTGCTCGGGGTTCCAGTCGTCCTCGCGCAGGCCGTCATAGCCCCGGTGCATGTTGCGCCATTCGATCTCGGGTTCGCTTTCGAGCTTTTGGATGAAGTGGCAATGCCAGTGCAGGCGGCTCAAGAAGGCCGCCAGCCCCGCCCGGTGGCGGCTCGCTTGTGGGGGCAGGGCGTCGAGCGTGGCGCGGGTGGCTTGCACCACCTCGCGCATGCTCAGGCAGCCCCAGGACAGGTAGGCCGAGAGGCGCGAACAGGCGCTGGGCGATGTCAGTGGTGACGAAATGCCCCCCCGGTAGCCTTGAGCCCGTGTGTCCAGAAAGCTGTGCAGTGTCTCCAGGGCCAGCGCACGGCCACCGCGCTGGCGCTGCCGGGGGTTGTGGTCAAGGCCGGCGGGTGCGGTCATGCTGTCCGGGCCCTGGCTGTGTGGCGGCTGGACAAAGCGCACACCGGGCAAGACGGCTTGCGGTGCCGCCATGTGTGCTTCCCAGCGGGCTTGCCAGGTGTTGCGGCTTTGGAGGCGACGCACCACGCCAAACTGGGGCAGCTCGGTCCAGGGCAGGCCGATGCTGCGGCACCATGTGCCCACCTGCAGGTCGCGCGCATAGCTCCAGGCGTTGCCGGTTTCCTGGTGCGAGACCAGCTCGGCAAACGGCGCTTGCGCATGCAGGTCCGCCAACACCTGCACCGCGGGCCCTGTGCGCAGTTGCAGGCCACCGCCCAGCGCCTGCAAGTCGAGGTGCAAGGCCTTCAGGGATTCGCGCACAAACTCGAAGTGCTGCAGCGCCGCGTCGGGCTGGGCCCATTGCGCTGGCTCCACGATGTACAGGCACAGCACCGGCCCCTGGTGGGCAGCGTGGCACAGCGCGGCATGGTCGTGCAGGCGCAAGTCGCGTTTGAACCAGACCACACGGTAGGTCATCGCGGCCGGGCCTGGGGTGTGTCAACAGGGGCCAGGCCACCCGGGCCCTGGCCGTAGCGGCTTGGGTCGATGGCCATGCAGGCCAGCAGGGTCTGGGGCAATTCGGGCGCTTGCCGGTGCAGATAGCGGCGCACAAAGTCGCCGCTGTGCCAAGGCGCGGTGGAGCCACTCCACACCGCCTGGTCCTGCACCCGCCAGCCGCCATCTTGCAGGCGCAGCACCACCAGCGTGGGCTTGAGTGTGTCGAAAGACAGCTCGGCCAAGACCCAGTCGTTCAGACGGCGCAGCTGCAGTGCGCGTGCACTCAGCGAGTCAGGTGGGCTGTGCTGTTGCACCACGGCCAACACGGTTTGGGCCGTGGGGCTGTCCGGCGGCAGTGGGGGCAGGGCGGTGCAATCGCTTTGCCATGCCCGAAAGCGCTCGGACGCCCAGCCTTGCACATCGTGGCGCTGCCCGTTCACCGACAGCAGGCCCCGCCCGTCCAGCTGTTCCCAATCGACATGGCTGTCGATCACCACCAGGCTGGTGAGCAGGGCCAAAACGGTGGCCACATGGCGTTTCATGCCGGCAGTCCCCGGCTGCCCTGCCAGGCCTGCCCATCCCGCCAGGAAATGGGTATTTTTGGATGCATAAACAGCCTTGGTGATTTATTTAGAAAATTTTTAGTTGTTTTGTGACTCGATGGTCATAGAATATCTCATCGTTAACGGAGAAGCGCATGATCCAGAAGAAAACCGTCAAAGCCCTTGACATTGCGGTGTTCATCACGTCCC
>JAIXXW010000321.1 GCA_027490555.1 Comamonadaceae bacterium
CTGCAAGCCCAGGTGGTGGTGCCCCTGGACGAGCTCAAAGACATCAACAAGCGCATGAACGCGGGCGAGCGCGCCAGCCGCGATGCCAAGAAAGAGATGATCGAGGCCAACTTGCGTCTGGTCATCTCGATTGCCAAGAAGTACACCAACCGTGGCCTGCAATTCCTGGACCTGATCCAGGAAGGCAACATCGGCCTGATGAAAGCGGTGGACAAGTTCGAATACCGCCGGGGCTACAAGTTCTCGACCTACGCCACCTGGTGGATCCGTCAGGCCATCACCCGCTCGATCGCAGACCAGGCCCGCACCATCCGCATCCCGGTGCACATGATCGAGACCATCAACAAGATGAACCGCATCTCGCGCCAGCACCTGCAGGAATTTGGCTTCGAGCCCGATGCCTCGATCCTGGCCGAGAAGATGGAGATCCCGGAAGACAAGATCCGCAAGATCATGAAGATCGCCAAGGAGCCGATCTCGATGGAAACCCCCATCGGCGACGACGACGACAGCCACCTGGGCGACTTCATCGAGGACAGCACGCACACCGCGCCGATGGACGCGGCGCTGCAAGCGGGCCTGCGCGATGTGGTCAAGGACATCCTGGACAGCCTGACGCCCCGCGAAGCCAAGGTGCTGCGCATGCGTTTTGGCATCGAGATGTCCACCGACCACACCCTGGAAGAGGTGGGCAAACAGTTCGACGTGACCCGCGAACGCATCCGCCAGATCGAAGCCAAGGCCCTGCGCAAACTCAAGCACCCCAGCCGCAGCGACAAGCTGCGCAGCTTCATCGACACGATGTAAATCTGCTCAGCCCCAAGCCCAGCCTCCCGGCGTCCAGCCGGGAGGCTTTTTTTTGGTCGCACACATGCCCAGATATTTAATTATTTAATTAATTGGCGCTTTATATTTGTACGAATTGTTAATTTCGTAAATCTCCAGTCTTGTGTTCGACAGCGAACATTTAAAAGGGTACAAATACATAAAAATCGATAAATCCATTCAAAAAGGCCTCCAGTGATCAATCCCTCGAGCAATCTGATCATCCAACAGCTGAAGCCTGGCAAATACGAGCACCTGCATCCCCATTTCCAACTGGTTGGGCTGGAAACCGATCAATTGGTCTTCCGACCCTACGAAGCCATCCAATTTGTTTATTTCCCAGTCAGCGCCATCATCGCCATGCAGATCGACATCTCGGATGGTTCCTCGGCCGAAATCGTGCTGATTGGCAAAGAAGGCATGGTCGGCAGCGGTGTGATGGGCGGCAACCAAAACTTCAGCCGAGCCAAGGTGAAGTTCCCGGGTTTTGCCTACCGATTGCCTTTGGAGGTTTTCCAGTCCGAATTGGCGCAAGACCGTGACTTCCTCAAAATCTGGATGGCGACCACGCGGCAAATGATTTTGCAGATCGCCATGCCCACCATCTGCAGCAGCAAACACAGCAATGAGCAGCAAATCATCCGCTGGATCATGAACACCCTGGACAAAACGCAAGGGCTGACCCTGCAAATCACCCACCAGGAAATCGCTGACACGCTGGGCATCCGGCGCGAATCCGTCACCCTGGCCGCCGGCAAATTGAGCCAGGAAGGCCTGCTCGAGGTCACACGCGGGCAGCTGGAAGTTCTGGACCGCACCAAACTCGAGGCCCGGGCCTGCGAGTGTTACCGGGTGATGCACCCGGCTGCGCAGCATTGACACCATGGCAAGAGGCCTGCCACACCCGTTCAAGGCCCTGGCATGGCTGTGTTGGGCCTGCGCCGCGCAGGCCTTCGCCCATGGCCCGGCCAATCCCCACAAGCCTGCGGTGTGGATCGGCTTCGATGACGGCTTTGGCCTCAGACACAGCAGCTCGGCCATGGCCACCGAATGGGGCATCCGGGCCGCCCTGGAGGAAATCAACCAAGCCGGGGGGGTTCTGAATGGACGGCCCCTGAAACTCATCACCACCGACAACAAAGGGGTCTCTGCGCGGGGCAAAGACAACTTTGTGCAACTGGCGGCCCAGCAGGACTTGGTCGCCATCTTGAGTGGCCGAATGAACCCCATCACCCTGGAAATGCTGCCCGAGGCGCACCGGCTGAAAGTGCCCCTGATCAGTGTCTGGGGCTCGGCCGACCTGATCACAGACCACGAGTACAAGCCGTCTTACTCGTTTCGCGTCTCCATCAAGGACGAATGGGGCGTGGAGGCGATGATGCGACGGCTGTCCTCCAGCCACGGCGTGCGGCAAGCTTGCGCGATCTTGCCCAAAGCCTCTGGGGGCCACTCGGTCGAAAAAGTGATCCTGGAAAAGAAAGGGGCCCACCCCCCCCAATTCCCGGTGCTGCGTTGGTACAACTTGGGGGAAGCATCCTTCAAGGAACATTACCAGGCTTGCCTGGACGCCCGCACGCAGGGATTGCTGTTTGTGGGCCATGGGCAGGAAGCCGCCTTGTTGATCCAGGAAATCGCCGCACAGCCCCTGTCCAAACGCCTGCCGGTGGTGGCCCACATGGGCGCGACAGGCAGCACCCTGCACGACATGGTCAAGGACGATCTGGCCAAGGTGCGCATCGACTTCGTCCAGACCTTCAGCTTTGTCCACAACCGGCGGCCTCGCGCCATCTACCTGGCCAACTGGGTCATGAAAAACCAGGGCTTCAACAGCCCGCACCAGATCCCCAGTCCGGTGGGCGTGGCA
>JAIXXW010000162.1 GCA_027490555.1 Comamonadaceae bacterium
GCAGGGTTATGTCGCCACCCACGGCACCGCCCCGGCCACGCGCAAACTCACCTATGACCCGATCAAGGACTTCACCCCGCTGGGCATGATCGGCACCACCCCCAATGTGCTGGTGGTCAGCGCCAATGCGCCGGCCAAGGACGTGAAGGAGTTCATCCAGTACGTCAAGAAAAACCCCGGAAAAATCTCCTACGGCTCGGCCGGCGCAGGCTCCTTGACCCACTTGACGGCCGAGTTGTTCAAGCTGCAGACCGGGGCCTTCATGGTGCACATCCCCTATCGGGGCATCGCCCCGGCCACCACCGACCTGATTGCCGGTCAAACCCAGGCCATGTTCCCCGGACTGGCGGCGGCCTTGCCGCACATCCGGGGCGGGCGCATCCGTGCGCTGGCCGTCACTGGCAACCAGCGCCACCCTGCGCTCAAAGACGTTCCGACCATGGAAGAGGCCGGCCTCAAAGGCTTTGACGCCCAGCAGTGGTACGGCGTGGTCGGCCCGGCCGGCATGCCTGCGCCCATCGTCAAACAGATCAACGACGCCATCGCCCAGGTGCTGGCACAACCCGATTTCCGCGACAAGCTCAGCGCAGAAGCGGTGGAGCTGACGCCCATGACGCCCAACCAATTCCTCGAGTACATGAAGCGCGATCTGGCCCGCTGGACCGAACTGGCCCGCGAACGCAAGATCAACCTGGACGCCTGATTTTTTTGAAACCCTGACTGGACTGAACATGACGATCAACACCGCTGTGGCCGCTGACCACAACGCGCCCCCCATCACCGCCGAACTCGCCAAGTTTGTGGCCGAACACCCCTCCAAAGGCTGGAGCGATGCGGTGGAACACGAAGCCCACCGCACCTTTCTCAACTGGCTGGGCTGCGCCATCGGCGCGGCACGGCACGAATCGGTCGAGTCGGCCTTGGCTGCTGTGAACATGCTGGCGCCCGCGCCCCAGGCCACCATCGCTGGCCGCGCCGAACGCGTGGACATGGCCAACGCGGCCCTGATCAACGGCATCTCGTCGCACACCTTTGACTTCGACGACACCCACCTGAAAACCATCATCCACCCCGCAGGCCCGGTGGCCTCTGCGGTGATGGCCTTGGCCGAAACCCACAACAGCTCGGGCCGGCAGGTGCTGGATGCGCTGGTGCTGGGCATTGACGTGGCTTGCCGCATGGGCAATCTGGTGTACCCGCAGCACTACGACCGTGGCTGGCACATCACCGGCTCCACCGGCACCCTGGGCGCGGCCGCTGCTTGTGCCCGTTTGCTGGGCCTGAATGCGCAGAAAACCGCCATGGCCCTGGGCATCGCGGCTTCGCAACCGGTGGGCCTGCGCGAGCAGTTTGGCACCATGACCAAGCCTTTCCACCCCGGTGGTGCGGCCCGCGCCGGCCTGATGTCGGCCCTGATGGCCCATCACGGCTTCACCGCCAGCCCGCGCGCGCTGGAAGCACCGCGCGGCTGGGCGCAAGTCTTGTCCACCAAATACGATTGGCGCGAGGCGCAGGACGAGTTGGGCCAGCGCTTTGAAATCAGCTTCAACGCCTACAAGCCCTTTGCCTGCGGCATCGTGATCCACCCCAGCATCGACGCTTGCGCCCAGCTGCGTGCACAAGGCGTCAAGCCCGACGAAGTCAAGAGCATCGAGCTGCGCGTGCACCCCCTGGTGCTGGAGCTGACCGGCAAGAAGACGCCCCAAGACGGCCTGCAAGGCAAGTTCAGCGTGTACCACGGTTGCGCGGTGGGCCTGATCTTCGGCCGTGCGGGCGAAGAGGAGTTTTCAGACCACATCGTGCGCCGCGAGGACGTGGTGCGCCTGCGCGACAAGGTGCAAGCGGTGGTGGACACTTCGGTGCGCGAAGAAAGCGTGCACGTCACGGCCCACCTGGCAGATGGCCGCAGTGTCCAGGTGCATGTGGAGCATGCGATTGGCTCGCTGCAAAAACCCATGACCGATGCCGATCTGGAGGCCAAGTTCCACGACCTGTCCGACCCGATCCTGGGTGCCGCCCGGGTGAACGACATCCTGAAGGCCTGCTGGGGCCTCGGGCAAGCGCCCCATCTGCAAGGATTGCTGGCGCTGCTCAAACCCTGAACATCGTCAGTGCCCCCAGACCCAAGCCGAGGCCATCCCGCCTCGGCTTTTTTCATGCCGCATCGCCAGGCCAGGCAGCCGCCTGGCGCTGCAACTTCAGCGGGTGATGCGGCCTTGCACGCCCTGCACCAGGTAGTTCATGTTCAGGATCTGGGCGTCGCTCAAGGCCTGTCCGGCGGGCAACACCGCTTTGCCCTCGTTGTCGGTGATGGGGCCGGCAAAGGGCAGCAACTTGCCCGAGCCCACCAGCCTTTGCTTGGCCAGCACCTCGTCCTGAACGGTCTTGGGCACTTTGGGGCCAAATTCGCCGACACGGACCATGCCGTCCTTGATGCCGCCCCACACCTGGCCCGACGTCCAGGTGCCCGACAGCGCGGCCCTGACGCGCGAGGTGTAGTAGTCGCCCCACTGGTGCGTGACCGCGATGATCTGCGCATCCGGCCCCACCTTGCGCATGTCGGAGTGGTAAGCCACGGCCAGTTTGCCGCGCTCTTGGGCCGCGGCCATCACGGCGGTCGAGCCGGTGTGGAAAGCGATCACGTCCACATCCTGGTTGAACAGGGCCATGGCCGCCTCGCGCTCTTTGGGAGGGTCAAACCAGGCGTTGAGCCAGACCACCTTGACGGTGGCTTTGGGATTGATCGAGCGCATGCCCAGGGTGAAGGCGTTGATGCCTTGCAGCACCTCGGGAATCGGGAAACCCGCCACATAGCCGGCCACATTCGATTGCGTCATGCGCCCGGCTGCGATGCCCGCCAGATAGCGGCCCTCGTAATAGCGGGCATTGGATGCGGCCACGTTGGGCGCGGTCTTGAAACCGGTGACCGATTCGAACTTCACATTCGGAAAGTCCCTGGCCACCCGCAGTGTGGGTTCCATGTAGCCAAAGCTGGGGGTGAAGATGATCTGGTGGCCTTGGCTGGCCAGGTCGCGGATCACACGCTCGGCGTCCGCACCCTCGGGCACATCGGCCACAAAGGTGGTCCTGACCTGGTCGCCCAAGGCCCGCTCGACCGCCTTGCGGCCCTCGTCGTGCTGGCGCGTCCAGCCCGCCTCGGTGATGGGCGAGACATAGACAAAACCGGCCTTGATGGGCTCGGTGACTTTGGGTGTGGTTTGTGCCTGAACGGCAGGGAGAAAAAAGCAGGCGGCCACGAGCGTGGCAGCGAGGTTTTTATACATGGTAGTCCTCTACATGGCCCCAGGGATGGAACAAAACAAAGCCCGCCGGGGCAGCGGGCTCTGGGGGTGGATTTTACATGGCGGGCACGCCCTGCTTGTCCATACTTAAGACAAATTCAAATCTTCCACGCGCCAAACAGCAGCGGGCTCAAGGTCCTTTACCTTGCGCTTCAACACTGTCAATTTGTCAACCAACACATCACCCGCAAGCGAAGGCGTCAGCACTACCCATGAATCTTGCGTGGCATCTTGTGGGTGCTGGACAAACACCGATTGCTGAACCTTGATACCTGACTTCTGTAGCCACCGTGGCAGACAAGACAACAGGTCAAGACGCCCGCCCATCGCAAACCGCAGGTAATGCCGCGAAGCCACTTGACCGATCGGCATGATGGGCCATGACCGAATTGAACCTGATGACACAGAACGATGCGGCACACGTGAAGAGAGGTTTATTGCCCTCTGCCGTGCTACATCTATCAAATCTGCGACCACTGCGGAGGCCGTGGTTTGTGATCCCGCACCTGCACCGAAATAGAACGTTGGCCCTGCGGCATCTGTATTCACCCAAATGCCATTCATTGAGCCCTGCACCTGGGCTAGCCAATGCTTTTCCGGCACCAGTGCCGGATGCACCCTTACCTCGATGGCATCATCCCCCTGCCGAGCCACGCCCAGCAACTTGATGCGGTAGCCCAGTGCACGAGCGCATACCATGTCCCAAGGGTCTAGTGCGTGGATGCCCTGAGCATGCACCTGATCAAAATGCACATCTGCCCCAAAGGCGATGGCCGCTAGCAATGCCGTCTTGTGAGCTGCATCGATCCCCTTTGTATCGAGAGACGGGTCGGCCTCGGCATAACCCAGTTCGGTGGCCAAACGTAGGGCTGCCACAAAACCCATGCCTTCTTCTTCCATTTTCGTCAATATGAAATTGCTGGTGCCGTTGACGATGCCCACCACTTCTTGTATCCGATTGGCCGCCAGGCCCTCACGCAAAGCCTTGACGATGGGTATGCTCACCGCTACAGCTGCCTCATAGGCCACGATCACACCCCGGGCATCTGCTGCCGCAAAAATCTCAGAACCATACTCGGCCAACAGCGCTTTGTTGGCCGTGACCACATGCTTGCCTTGGGCTATGGCTTCGAGCACCAGATCTTTGGCCAGGCCAACACCACCCATAACCTCCACCACCACATCCACCTCTGGGTGGCGCACCAAAATCCATGGGTCTTTCACCACGACCACATCCGGCCCAACCACCTGCGCCGCTTTTGACAAGTTACGCGCAGCCGCCATGACAAGCTTTATCGGCCGCCCTGCACGTTGGGCAATCAAAGCGGCATTGCGTGCCAGCACCAGTGACGTGCCTGTGCCTACAACACCCGTACCGATCAGACCGACTCGCAACACGCAGGCGTCCGATACCCCAGATGTATCCGAAGCTACAGAAAACAAAAAATCATGAACCATGAAATTCTCCAAACAGTTGAATCCAGCTGCCGAGGCTGGTTTGTTTGGAAATCCACCAGTGGGCAGCCAGGAAGGCCACCCACACGAACTCAGGTGGCCTGGTTGGTTGTGGTGGTAATCATGTTGAACCGCTTTTGCAAACAAACCCAATAAGACATCTCATGCACCGATTGAGCGCAGAAAATGTCCAAATAATTTATCAATACAAAGGTATTCAACATGGTTTGGATTGTACTTTAAAGAGCATACTCGCATGGTCCTCAATAAGTCCTTCACACCAACACCTGCTGGTCCAGGGCTTTGCTCCAATGCAAGACCTCTGCGCTTTGTCGCAAACCACATGTCCAGAACGGATCGGTCTGCATCAGTTCATGCACATGCGCCTTGGATTCGGCCTCGACGATCCACAAACCGCCTTTGGGCACTTGACCGGGTTCCTCGCGCAAACTGCCTGCCACGCGCACATGCGCCTGGTGCGCTGCCACCCAATCGATATGGGCTTGCAAGTGGGCGGCACGCAAAGCGCCTTGGCCTGGTCGGTCGGTGAACAAAACGGCAAACAACATGTTCGATCCTCCGTGATCAATGCCTGGGCATCCTGCCTGTTCTCAAGGCATGCGCCCAATCGGGTCTTTGGCGTTGTTCTGCCAAGAGCGCCATGGGTTCATGGTCGTACGGCACGCTGATCAACTCACATCGCCAATGCCCACCCGATATTTCCACCACCGCGTAACGGGCATCGGGGCTGCCGTTCTCGATCCGGTGAAACCTGGACAAAGGGTAAGGGTGGTCGTCATCGTAAGCTGGCAAACCCACACTGCCCGGGTTGACGATGAGCAAATCAGATCCCCAACGCACCGCGCGCGGCACATGGCTGTGACCGCAGGCCAGCAATCGGATGTGCTGTGGAATGAGACCCGCCAGTCGCTCTTCAATCTCTGCCGGGCTTGCCAGTCGGGTCGAATCGCCCTCGGGTGTTTCCAACAAATACTCCATATCGCTGCGGGGACTGCCGTGACACAGCGCCACATCTTCACCCAATTGCTCAGGCCAAAACTGCGCTTGGTGCAGCCGAGGGTCCGAAGGATCAGCGTGGGCAGCGATCCAATTTTTGGCCGCTGTGTCCAATTGAGCCGATGTGTAGGCATCCGACAAATTTTGCCGCTCGGTCGGCGTGCGCAACACCTGGCGCTCATGGTTGCCTGCCACGTGCAGCCAAGGAAGACTTTGGAGTCGCCTTGCGGTTTCAAGTGGCAGCAACGGGCCACTCAAGGTGTCACCCAGATTCACCACACACTGAATTTGCCGATGCCGCATATCGGCCACCACCGCATCCAGCGCTGCCAAATTCCCATGAATATCAGAAACCAATGCGAAACGCACCATCCACCTCCCTGGTGTTGTCAATCTTGCTCCGCAAACCCCTGGAAAAACACTTTCAATGCGTGCATCCAGCGGTGCTTGTCCGCCTCGGGTGCAAAGCTCGCTTCGAAGCTGTTGGCCGCCAGTTTGTAAGCCTGTTGTGCATTCAGCTGCAAGGCGGCAAAGGTCTGCAGGTAGTTTTCGTTCAGGTAACCGCCAAAGTAAGCCGGATCGTCCGAGTTGAGGGTCACGCACAGACCGGCGTTCAACATCTGGCCCAGGTTGTGGTCGCTCAATGTTGGGAAAACGCACAGCTTGAGGTTGGACAGCGGGCACACCGTGAGCGGAATGCGGCTTTGGGCCAGGCGCTGCATCAGCGGCGCATCGTGGATCGCTTGCACACCATGGTCGATGCGCTCGACCTGCAGGGTGTCGAGCGCGCCCCAGATGTAGGCGGGCGGGCCCTCTTCGCCCGCATGGGCCACACAGTGCAAGCCCAGCGCACGGGCACGGGCAAACACCCGGGCGAACTTTTCTGGCGGGTGGCCCAGCTCGCTCGAATCCAGGCCCACGCCGATGACGTGCTCGCGCCAGGGCATGGCCTCTTCCAGCGTGGCCAGGGCATCGTCCTCGGACAGGTGGCGCAAAAAGCACAGGATCAGATCGGCGCTGATGTTCAGCCGGGTGTGCGCATCGCGGCAGGCCCGGCTCAGGCCTTCGATCACCGCGCCCATGGGCACACCCCGCGCCGTGTGGGTTTGCGGGTCAAAAAACAGCTCGGCGCGCACCACATGGTCGGCAGCGGCTTTCTCGAAGTAAGCCCAGGCCATGTCGTAAAAATCCTGCTCGTGCAGCAGCACGCTGGCCCCGGCGTAATACAGGTCCAGAAAACTTTGCAGGTTGGTGAAGGCGTAGGCGCTGCGCAAGGCGGCCTCGTCGGCATAGGGCAGTTGCACACCGTTGCGCCGGGCCAGTTGAAAGATCAGCTCGGGCTCGAGCGAGCCTTCGATGTGGATGTGCAGCTCGGCCTTGGGCATGCCGCGCAGCAA
>JAIXXW010000060.1 GCA_027490555.1 Comamonadaceae bacterium
CCGCAGGACTGGTGCACACCGTGGCCCAGCATGAACAGGTAGATGGGGCCCATCACGCAGGCCGCGCCATACCAATCCTCGCCACGGCCCGCATAGGCCAGCGCCGCCATGCTGATGCCGCCCGAAAGCGTCAGGATGGCGGCCACGCCCACCGTGCGCTGCACGCTGGTGCGGCGCAGCATCCAGCGGCACCAGAACGTGCCCACGATGTAGGACAGCGACATGCTGAGCATGAAAAAGCCGTAAGCGGTTTTGCTGTAGGCCATGCTGCGCGTGAAGACAAAGGCCGAACAGGCCAAAAAGGTGAACAGGCCCATGTAGGAGCCGGTGGACAGGGCGCTCCAGGCGCGAAAGGTGGGGTGCTGCAGGATTTGCCAGTTGACCTGCAAGAGCTTGCGCAGGTTCAGGGCATGCGGGTGGGGTTGGACCAGGGTTTCCTCAAAGCGCCACAGCAAGAGAGCGAAGGTGATGGCCCCAAACAGCGCCAGCACCAGCAAGGCCACGCGCCAGCCTGCCGCGTCGGTGAGCATGCCGCCAATCGGCGCGCAGGCGCAGGCGATGATGCCCAGCCCCGTGAGGGCTTGGGACATGACGTGGGCCCCTTGGGTGGGGGCATACAGGTCGCGCACCACGGCGCGGGCGGCCATCACGCCGGCGCCCATGGCCACGCCTTGCAGCGCGCGACCGGCCAACAGCCAGGCCATGCTGGGGGCCAGCGCGCAGGCCACCGATGCCAACACATAAGCGCCCATGCCCCACAGCAAAATAGGCCTGCGCCCATAGCGGTCCGACAGCGGTCCCCACACGAGTTGCGACAGGCCAAAGGCCAGCAGCAAGGCGGTCAGGGTCAGTTGCGCCTGGCCCATGCCCGCGCCAAAGCCTTCGGTGATGGCGGGCAGGGCGGGCAGGTACAGGTCGGTGGTGACCGGTTGCAGGCCGAGCAGCAGGGCCAGCAACACGACGACGAGGGGGGTGCTCATCAGCGGCCCCGCAGAAACAGCGCGTCCAGATCCCGCATCGTCATCTGACGCCAGGTGGGGCGGCCGTGGTTGCACTGGTCGGAGCGTTCGGTCTGTTCCATCTGGCGCAGCAAGGCGTTCATCTCGTCGAGCGTCAGGCGGCGGTTGGCACGCACCGCGCCGTGGCAGGCCATGGTGGCCAGGATCTCGTTGTGAGCGCGTTGCACCACGGTGCTGGCATCGTGCTGGGCCAGCTCGGCCAGCACGCTGCGCGACAGCGCCACCGCATCGCCTTGGGCCAGGCTGGTGGGCACGGCGCGCACGGCCAGGGTTTTGGCCGACAGGGGCGAGATTTCCAGACCGAGTTGCGCCAGGGCTTCGGCGCAGGCTTCGGTGGTGGCGACTTCGGTGGGGGTGGCGGCGAAGGTGGCCGGGATCAGCAGGGGCTGGCTGGGTATGCGCGGGCCATCGCTGCCGGTGGCCTCGAGCTGATGTTTCAGGCGCTCGTAAACAATGCGTTCGTGCGCGGCATGCATGTCCACCACCACCAGGCCTTGCTTGTTCTCGGCCAGGATGTAGACGCCGTGCAGCTGGGCCACGGCGCGGCCCAGGGGCCAGTCGCCTTCGGGCATGGGGGTGGCGGGCATGCCCAGCGCCTGCTCGGTCTGCAAAGGGGCTTGCGCCGCCCCCTTGGCCTCCAGCGCGCTGAAGCCGTGGCCGGACACATCTTCCACCCGGGGTGGCTGGGGCGACCAGGTGCTGTCCTGGCTGGGGGCGGGGCCAGGGGCGCCGTCGGAAGGTTGCCACAGCGCCTTCAGGTCCGCCATGGCGCGCTCACCATCGACCCGTGGGCGCACAAAATCGGCCGGCTTGTAGGCCGGGGCGCTGAAGCTGGACGGGCCGGGCCGCTCAAAGGCCATGCCGCCTTGCGTCCAGGCCGCCGATTCGGGCAGGGCGGGGGGCGTGGGGCCGTTTTTCAGTTCGAAGGGGCTGGCGCTGTCGGGGCCCTGGGCAGACAAATTCTGCGAGCGCGGTGCGGCCAGCGCGCTCTCCAGGGCATGCCGCACAGCCTGGTGCACGGCGCGGCTGTCCCGGAAGCGCACTTCGATCTTGGTGGGGTGCACATTGACATCCACCAGCGTGGGGTCGATGTGCACGAACAGGGCATAGGCCGGTTGCTTGTGGCCGTGCAGCACGTCCTCGTAGGCGCTGCGTGCCGCGTGCATGAGCACCTTGTCGCGCACAAACCGGCCGTTGACATAGGCGAACTGGTGGTCGGGCCGCGAGCGGGCGGCGTCGGGCAGACCTGCACGGCCGAGCACATGGAGCGGGCCGGCCTGGTGCTCGATCGGAATCGATTGCGCCAGGAAATCCTCGCCCAGCACATCGGCCAGGCGTTGCGCCAGGCCGGCAGGGCCCGGGTGCACGCGCCATTGCTCGAGCAGCTTGCCTTCGTGCCAGATGGCAAAGCCCACATCGGGACGGGCCAGGGCGTGGCGGCGCACCGCCTCGATGCAGTGCGCCAGCTCGGTGCTCTCGCTTTTCAGGAATTTGCGGCGCGCGGGGGTCGAGAAGAACAGCTCTTTGACCTCCACCGTCGTGCCCACGGCGCGGGCGGCGGGGCGGATTTCGCCGGTCCTGCCATCCAGCGCAAACGCAGTCGGCTGGCCGTCCACGCGCGACAGCAAGGTCAGCTCGGACACGGAATGGATGGCCGCCAGGGCCTCGCCCCGAAAGCCCATGGTCATCACCGATTCGAGCTCATCGAGGTTGCTGATCTTGCTGGTGGCATGGCGTTTGAGGGCGGTGGCCAGTTCCTCCGGGGCGATGCCGCCACCGTCGTCTTCCACGGCAATCAGCCGTGTGCCGCCGCCCATCAGGCGCAGCGTGATGCTGCGTGCGCCCGCGTCCATGGCGTTGTCCACCAACTCGCGCACCACCGAGGCGGGCCGTTCGACCACTTCGCCAGCGGCGATCTGGCTGATCAGCTCATCGGGGAGTTCGCGGATGGGGCGGCGCGCGCTGGCCGGGTTCTGTTGGATCGTCACCGGCTGATTTTAGGGCCTCACAGGGGATAATCCGGCGATGGACATTGTTTTGCAATTGATCGATTTCATCCTCCACGTGGACCGCTACCTGGAGGCCTTTGTGGCCCAGCACGGGGCCTGGGTCTA
>JAIXXW010000371.1 GCA_027490555.1 Comamonadaceae bacterium
AAAAGTCACTCCCACTCGATGGTCGCGGGTGGTTTGGAGCTCACGTCGTAGGTCACCCGGTTGATGCCGCGCACCTCGTTGATGATGCGGCCCGACACCTTCTTGAGCAGCGCATAGGGCAGCTCGGCCCAATCGGCGGTCATGAAGTCGCTGGTCTGCACCGCGCGCAGCGCCACCACGTAGTCGTAGGTTCGGCCGTCGCCCATCACGCCCACGCTCTTGACCGGCAGGAACACGGTGAAGGCCTGGCTGGTCAGGTCGTACCAGCTTTTGCCGGTGGCTTCGTCGGTGAAATTGCGCAGCTCTTCGATGAAAATCGCGTCTGCCCGGCGCAGCAGGTCGGCGTATTCCTTTTTGACCTCGCCCAAAATCCGCACACCCAAGCCAGGGCCTGGGAAGGGGTGACGGTACACCATCTCGCGCGGCAGGCCCAGGGCCACGCCGAGTTCGCGCACCTCGTCTTTGAACAGGTCGCGCAAGGGCTCGAGCAGCTTCAGGCCCAGTTGCTCGGGCAAGCCGCCCACATTGTGGTGGCTCTTGATGGTCACGGCCTTTTTGCTCTTGGCGCCGCCCGACTCGATCACATCGGGGTAAATCGTGCCTTGGGCCAAGAAGGTGGCCCCCTTGTGACCACCGGTGCCGGCTTTGAGTTGGGCCGCCTGTTCCTTGAACACGTCCACAAACAGCCCGCCGATGATCTTGCGCTTGGTTTCGGGCTCGCTCACGCCGGCCAGCTTGCCCAGGAACAGTTCGCTGGCGTCGACGCGGATCACATGCGCGTGCAACTGGCCCACAAACATGTCCATGACCATGTCGCCTTCATTCAAGCGCAACAAGCCGTGGTCCACAAACACACAGGTCAGTTTGTCGCCGATGGCGCGGTGGATCAGGGCCGCGGCCACGGAGGAATCGACGCCGCCGGACAAGCCCAGGATGACTTCTTCGTCGCCCACTTGGGCGCGGATCTTGGCCACCGCCTCTTCGATGTAATCGCCCATGATCCAGTCGGGACGGGCCTTGCAAATGTCCAGCACAAAGCGCTTGAGCATGGCCTGGCCTTGCACGGTGTGCGTGACCTCGGGGTGGAACTGCACGGCGTAAAAGCGCCGCGCCTCGTCGGCCATGCCCGCAATCGGGCAAGCGGACGTAGAGGCCATGACCTTGAAGCCGGGCGGCATGGCCGTGACCTTGTCGCCATGGCTCATCCAGACCTTGAGCATGCCGTGGCCTTCGGGCGTGGCGAAGTCTTCGATGCCCTTGAGCAGTTCGGTGTGGCCATGCGCGCGCACCTCGGCATAGCCAAACTCGCGGGTGTGACCCGCTTCGACCTTGCCGCCCAGTTGCTCGGCCATGGTCTGCATGCCATAGCAAATGCCCAGCACCGGAATGCCCAGCTCGAACACGGCGTCGGGCGCCCGGTCGTCCACTTCGTAGACGCTGGCATGGCTGCCCGACAGGATGATGCCCTTGAGTTGGCCATCCTTGGCAAACTCGCGCACCCAGTCGCTGCTGACATCGCAGGGATGCACCTCGCAAAACACATGCGCTTCGCGCACGCGGCGGGCAATCAGCTGGGTGACTTGCGAGCCGAAGTCGAGGATCAGGATTTTGGAGTGCTGCATGGCAGGCGTCGTGGTGTTGGAAATGAAAAAGCGTCTGGTGAGCAGACGCCTTGGGGTGATGCCGATTCTAATCAGCCCGGTAGTTCGGCGCTTCCTTGGTGATCTGCACATCGTGCACATGGCTTTCGCGGATGCCTGCAGCGGTGATTTCCACAAACTGCGATTCCTGGTGCATGGCTTCGATGGTGGCGCAGCCGCAGTAGCCCATGCTGGCCCGCAAGCCGCCAGCCATCTGGTAGATGATGCCCACGACCGAGCCTTTGTAGGGCACGCGGCCTTCGATGCCTTCGGGCACGAGTTTGTCGGCGTTGGGGTTGCCGGTGCTGGACTCCTGGAAGTAGCGGTCGGCGCTGCCTTGTTGCATGGCGCCGATCGAGCCCATGCCACGGTAGCTCTTGTAGCTGCGGCCCTGGAACAAGATCACTTCGCCAGGCGCCTCTTCGGTCCCTGCGAACATGCCGCCCATCATCACGGTGCTGGCGCCGGCCGCAATGGCTTTGGCGATGTCGCCGCTGTAGCGGATGCCGCCGTCCGCGATCAAGGGCACGCCTGTGCCCTGCAGGGCGGTGGCCACGTTGTCCACGGCCATGATCTGCGGCACGCCCACGCCGGCCACGATGCGGGTGGTGCAGATCGAGCCGGGGCCGATGCCGACCTTCACGCCATCGGCGCCGGCTTCGACCAAGGCCAAGGCGGCCGCGCCGGTGGCGATGTTGCCGCCAATGACTTCGATGTGCGGGTAGTTCTGTTTGACCCAGCGCACGCGCTCGATCACACCTTTGCTGTGGCCGTGCGCGGTGTCGACCACGATGGCGTCCACGCCCGCGCGGGACAGGGCCTCGACACGCTCTTCGGTGCCCTCGCCCACGCCGACCGCGGCGCCCACGCGCAGCTTGCCTGCCGAATCGCGCGCCGCGTTGGGGAAGTTGAGCTGTTTGGTGATGTCCTTGACGGTGATCAGACCCTTGAGTTCAAAGGCGTCGTTCACCACCAGCAGGCGCTCGAGTTTGTGCTTGTTCAGCAGGTGTTTGGCTTGCTCGGGGGTGGTGCCCTCGGGCACGGTCACCAGACGCTCGCGCGGGGTCATGATTTCGCTGACGGTCTGGTCGTAGCGGGTTTCAAAGCGCAGATCGCGCCCGGTCACGATGCCGACCACCTGGCCGCCGTCGCAGACCGGAAAGCCCGATACGCCGAGTTCTTCGGACAAGGCCATGACCTGTCGCACCGTGGTGGTGGGTGTGATCACGACCGGGTCACGCAAGACGCCCGATTCGTAGCGCTTGACCTTGGCCACCTGGGCGGCCTGCTCTTGCGCCGTCAGGTTTTTGTGCACGATGCCGATGCCGCCTTCTTGCGCGATGGCGATCGCCAGCCGGGCCTCGGTGACGGTGTCCATGGCCGCGGACACCAAAGGCAGGTTCAGGCGGATGTTGCGGGTGAATTGCGTCGCGAGCGAGGTGTCCTTGGGCAGGACCTGGGAGTACGCGGGGACCAGGAGAACGTCGTCGAAGGTCAGGGCTTTACCGAGTAGGCGCATAAGCTGGAGCTCCAAAAAAAAGATTGTACCCGTGCGGGCTAAGGGATTTCCCTGAACCGGGCACAAAAATCGGCGCTGCCAGGCTGGCCCGGCGCCCTCAGGCGTTTTGGTAATGCAGGACCTTCAGGGCCTTTTCCGGGTTCTGGTCGGCAAAAGCCGCAGGATTGGCCAGGCGCTCGACAAAGCGCAGGCCCGGGGCGGCCTCGCTCACCTGCGCGTGCAAAAAGGCCGTGTCCAACTCGGGCGCGTTCAGGCACAGCAACACATGGCCCTGGGGCTCGAGCAGGTCGGGCAGACGGCGGATCAGCTTGATGTAATCCTTGCTGGCGATGAAGCTGCCCTTTTGGTAGCTGGGCGGGTCGATGACGATCACGCCATACGGCCCCATTTTGTGGATCTTGCCCCAGGTCTTGAAGATGTCATGGCCCAGAAAACGGGCTTTGGCCGGCAAACCATTGAGCCGATGGTTGTGCTGGCCCACCGCCAGGGCGCCCTGGCTCATGTCGAGGTTGACCACCTGCGCCGCCCCCCCTTGCAGCGCCACCACCGAAAAGGCGCAGGTGTAGGCAAACAGGTTCAGCACGTTTTCGTGTCGGGCATGGGCTTTGAGCCACGCGCGGCCCTGGGCCATGTCCAGAAACAGGCCGTGGTTCTGGCCGCGCATCACATGCACCAAGTAGTGGGCGCCCTGCTCGGTGACCACATGCGGCTCGGGCACATGGCCGGCCATGAGATGGGTGTGCGCCTGCCCGGGTGCACGGCATTGGTAGACCCAATTCAGGGGCTCACCAGGTGCCAGGGTTTGCCAGCGTTGAGCCAGGGCCTGGTGGCACAGCTCGAGCGCGTCCTGGTCCATGGGTTTGAAACTGGTCAGGACCCACACCGGTGCAAACCAATCCAGGGTCCACTGCTCGCAGCCGGGGTACAGGCCACCCCGGCCATGGAAGACGCGCCGGGCGTCGGTGCTGATGGCCATCTGGTCGATGGCGGCCAAGAGGGCTTGCATGCGGGCGTCAGTAGCCGGCGGCCGAGCCGGTTTTGCGGTTCGCGAAAAGACCGGTGCGGCCCTTGCCCTGGCGTTTGAAGCGCTGACGGCGGGCGACTTTGGGGTCCACCTGGAGCTCGCGGTAAAACTCGATGCGGTCACCCGATTGCAGGCCTTGTGTCCAGGCCACCTTGCGGCCCCAGATGCCGGGCTGCAAGCCCGTCACGCAGGCCAGATCCTCGGCGGGGATGCCTTGGGGCTGCAGGGCCATCCATTGCGCGGTGGCCGTTTGCACGGTGCTGCCGGCGGGCACGCTCAGGGGGTACTCATGAACCTGCCGGGCCCGCACACTCCAGCAAAACACCACCGCCAGCAGGCCGGTTTCTGGCTCAGCCATAGACAGATTCGGCGCGTTTGACAAAGGCATCCACCAGGCTGGCGGCGATCTTGTCGAACACCGGGCCGACCAGGGCGGCCAGGGTTTTGCTGGAAAAGCCGTACTGCAATTGCAGTTCGACCTTGCAGGCGCGTTGCGTGCCATCGCCCACGGGCGTGAAGCGCCATTGGCCGCTGAGGTTTGAAAACGGGCCTTTGACAAGGCTCATGCCGACCGATCGGCCCTCTTCGTGCGTGTTGCGGGTGGTGAAGCTTTGCTGCAGGCCACCCAGGCTGATGCCCACTTCGGCCACCATGCCCTGGGCATCGGTTTCCAGTACCTTGGCCTGGTCGCACCAGGGCAAGAACTCGGGGTAACGCGCCACATCGGTGACCAGGCGAAACATTTCCTCCGGCGTGTACCAGATCAAGACGGACTTGTGGATATTCTTCATACAATGCGCAGATTGTAGTTTTTCGACACGTCTGCTGGCGTGTCCGGGGGCTGCATCCCCCTGGCGAACGGCTGTGCCGTCCTGATTTGCTCCACATGGCCACCACCAAAAAGTCCCCTGCTGCCCCCACTTTTGCCAAGATTGCCGAGAACAAAAAAGCCTCGTTCGACTATTTTTTCGAAGAGCGCTACGAGGCCGGCATGGTGCTGCAAGGCTGGGAGGTCAAAGCCATCCGCGAAGGGAAGGTGCAGCTGACCGATGGCTATGTGGTGATCCGCAATGGCGAGTTGTTCATCATTGGCTGCTTGATCAACCCGCTCAAGACCGCCTCGACCCACATCAACCCCGAGGCCGCCCGCACCCGCAAGCTGCTGCTGAACAAGGAAGAGATCAAGCGACTGATTGGCAAGATCGAGCAAAAAGGCTACACCCTGGTGCCGATCAATTTGCACTGGAAAGCCGGCAAGGTGAAATGCGACATCGCGCTGGCCAAGGGCAAGGCCGAACACGACAAGCGCGACACCATCAAGGACCGGGAAGGCAAGCGCGAAGTCGAACGCGCCATGAAAAGCCGCCACCGCCAACGCTGAGCCCCAGGGCCCTGCGGCAGGCTCAGCCCTGCAAATCGCGCAGCGGGTGGTTCTCCGAAGGCCAAGGGCTCACAAAAAAACGCGCAACTTCGCTGGCATCCACGTCCTCCAGTCTGGAGGGCTTCCAGTTTGGACGGTGGTCCTTGTCGATCGCCAGGGCGCGGATGCCCTCCACGGTGTCGCTGTCGGCCACGGCTCGGAGGTGGAAACAGTGGTGCACCAGGTCGCGTTCCATGCGCAGGTCATCGGCCAGACCCATTTGCCGGGCACGGCGGATTTGCGCCAGCACCACATGCAGCATCAGGGGCGAGCGTTGGCGCAGCACCTGCGCGGTCTTCAGGCTCCAGTCGTCCCCCGCCGATTCCAGCTTTTGCAGCATGGGGTCGAGGCTGGGCAGCCCGAAAACCTCGTCGATCCAAGCTTGGGGCGTGAGTTTTTCGGGCTTGAGGGCCCCGGCTTGCGCCAGCACCCAGCGCTCGACCGATTCGGCGTTCTCAAACGGGGTGCTGACCAGGGTTTGCCAGATCGGCTCCAGCATACCGCTAGGCAAGGCGATGTCGGCCAGTTTGGCGGCCACGGCCTGGGGGCCCTGCAGCACATGGCCTGTCAAGCCCAGGTACTCGCCCAGGCGTCCCGGGCAACGGCTCAGGAAGTAGCCTCCCCCGACATCGGGGAACAGGCCGATGAGGGTTTCGGGCATGGCCATCTTGGTGCGCTCGGTCACCACACGCACACTGGCGCCCTGGCTGATGCCCATGCCGCCGCCCATGACGATGCCGTCCATGAAGGCGATGTAGGGCTTGGGGTAGGTGTGGATCAGGTGGTTCAGGCGGTACTCTTCGGTGAAAAAGTCGCCCAGCGCCGCATCGCCCGCGTGCGCAGCCTGGTGGAAAAACCGGATGTCGCCGCCCGCGCAAAAAGCGCCAAATGGCCCTTCCTTGCCGGTGCCGCGCACCGCCACGGCCAGCACCTGCGGGTCGTCCTGCCAAGACCGCAGTGCCTGGGTCATGGCGCGCACCATCGGCAGCGACAGCGCGTTCAAGGCCCGGGGCCGGTTCAGGGTGATGGTGCCGATGTGGCCTTCGATGTGCGCGATGACTTCAGTCATTGTTGTCCTTCCAGCCGAGCCATTGGTTCATGAGCAAAGCCCCCAGCACCAGGGTACCCCCCAACAGCACACTCTGCTGAGGAGCCTCGTTGGCACCCCACCAAGCCAGTGCGATGCCAAAGACGATTTCCAGCAAGGCCAGCAAGGACACCTCCGGGGCTTTGAGCACGCGGGCACAGACCACCGACAAAGCACAGGGAATGGCCAGCTGGAACAGGCCCAAGCCCGCCAGCAGGCCCACATCGTGCGCCGAGGCCTGGAAGGGCATGGCCAGCGGCAAGGTCAGCGCGGTGGAAAACACCGCGCCCAGCAACACCGAGGGCACCAGGTCGAGGTTCTGGCCTTCGCTCTGGCTTTTTTGCACCAGGGTCCATTGAACAGCGCCGGCCACCGGGACGCACAAGGCCACCAAGGAGCCGATCAGGAAGTTGGGATCGCCCAGACTGAGCTGGGTGCCGTACATCCAGGCGATGCCGATCCCGGCCAGTGCAATGGCCCACCAAGTGCGGCCCGGCAAGCGGTGGCCCAGAAAAAGCCAGGTGATCAAGGCCGTGAACAGCGGGCCCACGGCCATGGTGATCAGCACATTCGCCACCGCCGTCAAGGTCAGCGCGACCATGAAGGCCGTGAACATGACGCACCAGCACAGGCCCGACAACCAGAAAAACCGGTTGCGCCAAGGCAGTCGGGCCCACACGCCCCTGCCTTGCCAAAGTGGCAAGATGATCAGCAATGACAGGACGGTGAAGAAACTGCGCCAGAAAGTGACCTCGAAGCTGCGAGCTTCTTCCAGGTGACGGGTGACCACGCCGGCCATGGACCACAAGGCCGCGTTGACCACCATCAGCCCAACGGCCATGGCGTGCGTCATTTTCATGCTGCGGCCCCACTCACTTGTTGCGCTTGCGGTCGCTTTCTTTCAGGAAACGCTTGCGCAGACGCACGCTCTTGGGCGTGATTTCGACCAATTCGTCGTCTTCGATGAACTCGACGCCGTACTCCAGCGTCAAATCGATGGGCGGCGTGATCTTGATCGCGTCTTCCTTGCCGGAGACGCGGAAGTTGGTCAGCTGTTTGGTGCGGGTGGCGTTGACCACCAGGTCGTTGTCGCGGCTGTGGATGCCCACGATCATGCCTTCGTACACCGGATCGTTGGCCTTGACGAACATGCGGCCGCGGTCGTCGAGCTTGCCCAGGGCGTAGGTGAAGATTTCACCGTCGTCCATGGAGATCAGCACACCGTTCTTGCGGCCACCGATGTCGCCCTTGTGCGGCTCGTAGCCGTCAAAGATGTTGGAGATCAGACCGGAGCCGCGGGTCAGGTTCAGGAATTCGTTGGAAAAACCGATCAGACCCCGGGCGGGGATGCGGTATTCCAGGCGCACACGACCACGGCCATCGGGTTCCATATTGACCAATTCGCCTTTGCGCTCGCCCAGGGCCTGCATCACGCCGCCCTGGTGGGTTTCTTCGATGTCGGCGGTGACCAACTCGATGGGCTCGTGGCGTTCACCATCGATCTCCCTGAACAGCACGCGGGGCTTGGACACGGCCAGTTCATAGCCTTCGCGGCGCATGTTTTCGAGCAGGATGGTCAGGTGCAATTCACCGCGACCGGCCACTTCAAAAATGCCGTCCTCGTCGGTTTCCTTCACGCGCAGGGCCACGTTGTGCTGCAGCTCTTTTTGCAGACGGTCCCAGATTTGGCGGCTGGTGACGTATTTGCCTTCGCGTCCGGCCAGGGGCGAGGTGTTCACGCAGAAGTTCATGGTCAGTGTCGGCTCATCCACCTTGAGCATGGGCAGCGGCGTGGGCTTGAGGGGGTCGGTCACGGTCACGCCGATGTTCAGGTCGGCAATGCCATTGATCAGGACGATGTCGCCCGGGCCGGCTTCGGTCACCTGCACACGGTCCAGGCCCTGGAAGGTCAGGACCTGGTTGACGCGGCCTTTGATGGTCGAGCCGTCCAGGCCTTCCATCACCACCACGTCCATGTTGGGCTTGATCGTGCCCTGGCTGATGCGGCCCACGCCGATGCGGCCCACAAAGGTCGAAAAGTCGAGCGCGGAAATTTGCAACTGCAATGGCGCGGCCGGGTCACCCGCATTGGGCTTGACGTGCTTGAGCACGGTGTTGAACAGGGCCGACATGTCGGGGCCCCACTGCTCGCCAGGTGCGCCCTCCTCGAGCGATGTCCAGCCATTGATGCCCGAGGCATACACCACGGGGAAGTCCAGCTGTTCGTCGGTGGCGCCCAGCTTGTCGAACAGGTCAAAGGCGGCGTTGATCACCTTGTCCGGGTTGGCCCCGGGTTTGTCCACCTTGTTCACGACCACGATGGGCTTGAGGCCCAAGGCCAATGCCTTCTTGGTCACGAAACGGGTCTGGGGCATGGGGCCCTCTTGGGCGTCAATTAGCAAGACCACACCGTCGACCATGGACAGGGCGCGTTCGACTTCGCCGCCAAAGTCCGCGTGGCCGGGGGTGTCCACGATGTTGATGTGGGTGCCCTGCCAGCTCACGGCGCAGTTCTTGGCCAAGATGGTGATGCCGCGCTCGCGTTCGATGGCGTTGTTGTCCATCACGGTGTCGACCACTTTTTCGTGTTCGGCGAAGGTGCCCGACTGGCGCAGCAACTGGTCGACCATGGTGGTTTTGCCGTGGTCGACGTGCGCGATGATGGCGATGTTGCGAATTTGCTTGCTCATGCTTTCTCTTCCTTTAAACCTGCTCGGCCGGCAGTGGCACGGGTGCAGGTGATTTTTCCAAAATCTGTTGAATTTCGAGCGGGCTCAACAAGCGACCCGGAATCAATTCGCCGCCCTGTACATGTGCTGTTCCCAGCAGTGCACGAGGCTGTAGTCCATAGACGGCCACATGATCACCATCCTTCCAGGGGCCACGCCGGCGCAGCCCACTGAGAAAACGCCCGGCATCCTCGGGGCCCAGTTCCACCGGGGTGTGGCCAGGCAACAGCACTTCGACGGGCTGCACCAGGCGCTCTCGCTGGTCCTCGTCCATCGCCTCCAGCGCCTGCAGCGTCACGCACTGCGACGCCTGGAAGGGCCCGGTGACGACACGCCGCAAGGCGCTCAAATGGCCACCACAGCCCAAAGCCTCGGCGATGTCCTCGCCCAGCGTGCGGATGTAGGTGCCTTTGCTGCAGTGCACGTGCAAACACAAAAAAGGCGCATCGCCCTGGAGCTGCATGTCCAGCAATTCCAGCGCATGGATCACCACATCACGCGGCTCACGCACCACGGTTTCACCCTCGCGGGCATATTCGTACAAGGCCTTGCCGTCCTTTTTCAAGGCGCTGTGCATCGGCGGGATCTGGCGGATCGGTCCCATGAAGCGGTCCAAAACCTCCACCACCGTGCCCACGGAACAGGCCACCTGTCGCTCAGACAGCACCTCGCCTTCGGCATCGCCGGTGCTGGTTTTCACGCCCAAGCGAACCGTGGTTTCATAGGTCTTGTCGGCGTCCAGGTGCTGCTGGCTGAATTTGGTGGCGGCACCGAAGCACAGGGGCAGCACACCGGTGGCCAGGGGGTCCAAAGTGCCGGTATGACCGGCCTTCTCGGCACGCAGCAACCATTTGGCCTTTTGCAAGGCCTGGTTGCTGGAAAGTCCCAGCGGCTTGTCCAGCAGCAACACCCCGTGCACAGGGCGCCGCTGCACCCGTGTGCGTGGCGCGTGCATGCTCAGTCCTCCTGGGCGCGCGAAGACACGGCCTTGGCGATCAGCGCATTCATGTCGGATGCACGTTCGGTGGTGCGGTCAAACAGGAAATGCAAGGTCGGCACGGTGTGGATGTGCAAGCGCTTGAACAGTCCATTGCGCAAAAAACCTGCGGCCGCGTTCAGACCTTCCGTGGTCTCTTCGGGGTTGCCCGTCAGGACACTGAAAAAGACCTTGGCATGGGCGTAATCGGGCGTCACTTCGATCGCATTGAGCGTGACCATGCCCACCCGCGGGTCTTTCAACTCGCGCGCGATCAACTCGGCCAGATCGCGCTGGATCTGGTCGGCCACGCGGAATCCGCGGTTGGGGACGGACGAAGCCTTCTTGCGCGCCATTTACAGGGTTCTCGCGATTTCCTTGACTTCGAAGAATTCGAGTTGGTCGTTTTCCTTGATGTCGTTGTAGTTCTTGAGCTTGATACCGCACTCGAAGCCTTCCTTGACTTCGCGCACGTCGTCCTTGAGGCGCTTGAGCGAGTCGAGTTCGCCGGTGTAGATGACCACGTTGTCGCGCAACAGACGGAACTTGGCGTTGCGGTTGACCGTGCCCGAGGTGACCATACAGCCGGCGACGGTGCCGATCTTGGAGGCCACGAAAACGGTGCGGATCTCGGCGGTACCGATGACTTCCTCCCGCTGCTCGGGCGCCAGCATGCCCGACATGGCGGCTTTGAGTTCATCCACGGCGTCGTAAATGATGTTGTAGTAGCGGATGTCCACGCCATTGCCCTCGGCCAGTTTGCGCGCGCCTGCATCGGCACGCACGTTGAAACCAATCACGAGGGCTTTGGAGGCGATCGCCAGGTTGATGTCCGATTCGCTGATGCCGCCCACGCCGGCGTAGACCAGCTGGACCTTGACTTCCTCGTTGGACAGCTTGAGCAAGGACGCGCCCAGCGCTTCCTGTGAGCCCTGCACATCGGCCTTGATGATGATCGGCAACATCTTGACTTCGCCCGCCGACATGTCGGTGAACATGTTCTCGAGCTTGGCCGCTTGCTGTTTGGCCAGCTTGGTGTTGCGGAACTTGCCGGCACGGTATGTGGCGATTTCGCGGGCCCGGCGCTCGTCGCCCATGACCATGAATTCGTCACCCGCTTGCGGCACCTCGGTCAGGCCCTGGATTTCCACCGGGATCGAGGGGCCTGCGGTCTTGATGGTCTGGCCATTTTCGTCGAGCATGGCGCGCACACGGCCAAAGGTCTGGCCTGCCAGCACCACATCGCCGGTGTTCAAGGTGCCCGATTGCACCAAGATGGTGGCCACGGGACCACGTCCCTTGTCCAGACGGGCTTCGATGACCAGACCCTTGGCGGCGGCTTGCACCGGGGCCTTGAGTTCCAGCACTTCGGCCTGCAGCAGCACCTGCTCGAGCAGATCGTCGATGCCCAGACCGGTTTTGGCCGAGACCGACACGAAGGGCGAGTCGCCTCCGAACTCTTCGGGCACGACCTCTTCGGCAATCAG
>JAIXXW010000345.1 GCA_027490555.1 Comamonadaceae bacterium
CCGCAGCGCGGTGGCGGGCCACATGCCGAACCTGGCGGGCGTTGAGCCAGAACTTCAGGGCCACATGGGCCCCCAAGGCCAACACCAAGGTCAGGGTCAAAGTCAGGGATGGGTTCATGACGCCATTGTAGAAGCCGCACCCTGGACCGACTCAGAAGGCCAGCGATTCAGACGCGCTGCCCAGGGCTTAGCGCATCGGTGACAATCAGGGCATGTCCGAAGTCAACACCCCTCCCTCCCCCAACGAGGCCGCCGCCCTCACCAAATCCGACCAGAACCTGGTCTGGATCGATTGCGAAATGACGGGCCTGGACCCCGAAAAAGAGCGCCTGCTGGAAATTGCGGTCATCGTGACCGGACCGCATCTGACACCGCGCGTCGAAGGCCCGGTGCTGGTCATCCACCAAAGCGATGCCCTGCTCGACCAAATGGACAATTGGAACAAGGGGACCCACGGCAAAAGTGGCCTGATCGACAAAGTCAAAGCCTCGACCATTTGCGAAGCCGATGCCGAGGCCCAGATTCTGGCCTTTTTGAACCGGTACGTGCCCAAAAACAGCTCGCCGCTGTGCGGCAACACCATCAGCCAGGACAGGCGCTTTCTGGTCAAGTACATGCCCCGGCTGGAAGCTTTCTTGCACTACCGCAATTTGGACGTCAGCACCCTCAAAGAGCTGTCACGCCGGTGGAAGCCCGAGGTCTACGCCAACTTCAAGAAGCAGCAAAAGCACACGGCACTGGCCGATGTGCACGAGTCCATCGATGAGCTGCTGCACTACCGCGAACATTTCATCCGCTGTTGATGTTCAGGGAAAACCCTAAAACAGTTCAGATTCGTGTCATAATCGCGGTCTCGCTGCACTTGGGTGTGGCGTTTTCCACATCTCCCTTCATGCCTTGACCCACTGAGAGGGTCACTCACAGCGGCCAGGCTTTTCGCCCAGCGCCCCTCGCGAGCACCGTTTGATGGTTGATGTTTTTTCAACCTTGCGGTGCCTTCGGCCAGAGCCACTGGCTTTTGCCCTAGTGCCGTGCGAGTTTTACCGATTCACATGACTGACACTTTGATCACAGTGCAGGACGACCTGTCGCCTGTCGAAAATATTTCCTTGTCCGCCGAGCATGCTGCTGGCGCTGAGTCCACCGAGGACAAGGCCGCCCAGCTGCCCAATGGTTTTGTCGAGCTGGGCCTGGCCCCGGAGCTGGTGCAGGCTGTGGCCGACCTGGGCTACACCCAGCCCACCGCCGTGCAATCGCGCGCCATTCCACTGGCCCTGCCCACGGCGGGTGGCGCCAAAGAGGGCCATGCCAAAGGCTACAGCGACCTGATGGTCTCCAGCCAAACCGGCAGCGGCAAAACCGCCGCCTTCTTGCTGCCCGTGCTGCACACCCTGATCCAGCAATTGGCCGAACAGGAAGCTGCCGAGCGGGCCGATTTTGAAAAAGCCTGTGCCGATGCAGCCGCCAAAGGCGAACCCGCGCCCAAACGCGCCAAGCGCAAAGACCCCACCAATCCCCGCAATTTCAAGGCCGCCGTCCCCGGTGCCCTGATCCTGTGCCCCACGCGTGAGCTGGCCCAACAGGTGGCGCACGATGCCATCGAGCTGGTCAAGCACACACGCGGCCTGCGCGTGGCCAACGTGGTCGGCGGCATCCCCTACCAATTGCAAATCGCCAAGCTGCAAAACGCCAACCTGGTGGTGGCCACGCCGGGCCGTTTGCTCGACCTGCAGCGTTCCATGCAAATCAAACTCGACCAGGTCCAGTTCCTGGTGGTGGACGAAGCCGATCGCATGCTGGACCTGGGCTTTTCCGACGATCTGGCCGACATCAACGACATGACCAGCCAGCGCCGCCAGACCATGATGTTCAGCGCCACCTTTGCGCCGCGCATCCAGCAACTGGCGATGCGCGTGATGCACGACGGCGGCTCATCGGTCCAGAAAATCCAGATCGACAACCCGCAGGAAAAGCACAACAACATCAAACAGGTGCTGTTTTGGGCCGACAACGCCCAGCACAAGCGCCAGCTGCTCGACCACTGGCTGCGCGACAGCACCATCGACCAGGCGATTGTGTTTGCCAGCACCCAGATCGAGTGCGATGGTCTGGCCACCGACTTGCAGCAAGAGGGCTTTTCCGCCGTGGCGCTGCACGGCGCCCTGAGCCAAGGCATGCGCAACCGCCGCCTGATGGCGCTGCGCAACGGCCAGGTCCAGATCCTGGTGGCCACCGATGTGGCCGCACGCGGCATCGATGTGCCCACCATCACCCACGTCTTCAATTTCGGCCTGCCCATGAAGGCCGAGGACTACACCCACCGCATTGGCCGCACAGGCCGCGCCGGGCGCGACGGCATCGCCGTGACCTTGGCCGAGATCCGCGACCGGCGCAAGATCGGCGACATCGAAGCCTACACACGCCAGCCCTTCAAGGCGGAAGTCATTCCCGGCATGGAACCCAAGACCCGCATCGAAGCCCGCAGGCCCATGGGTGGCCGAGGCGGTGACCGGTTCGGTGGCGAACGCAACTACGCCAACGCCAGCGGCGGCTTCCGGGGTGCTCGCCCTTCCGGTGGCCGCGACTTTGCCGGCCACCGTGACCGCGATGGCGGCGGCCCAGACAAGCGCCAAGCGCATGGCCACTTCCGCGACGAAGCACCTCGGTTCGATCCACGCCGGGAAGGTGGCCGTTTCGACGCCGCCCGGGGCGAGCACCGGGGTGGCGACCGCTTTGAGCCCCGCAGCGCGCCTGCCCACCCCTGGGACCGTGGCGACAGCCGCGCCGCCCCACGCCAGGACAGCCGTCAAGACAGCCCCCGTCAGGGTGGCCGTTGGGAAGACCGTGGCAGCGACAACCGCAACGCAGCCCGACCTGCGCCACGCGGCGGCGGCGCAGACAAGTTTGCGCGCGGCCCGAAACAGTTTGGCGCCAGCCACTTCAAACCCCATGCCGCAGGCGATGGCCCTGCCGGCAAGCGTGGCGGAACGCGGGTCTTGAAAATCACCCGCGGTTGAACCCGGTCCAGGTCCAAGACCTGGACTTCAGCAGCCCAGCCGTGGCCTGACCCTCACCGGTCAGGCCTTTTTTTCATGGGCATGGTTCAGAAGACGCGGACCATAAAAAAAACCGCCCTGGGTGTGAACCCGGGCGGTTTTTTGTACCGGAGAAAAAGGCGTCAGGCTTGGGCTGCAGGCGCTGCTTTGCGCTGGGGCAACTTTTCCTTGATACGGGCAGACTTGCCACTGCGGTCACGCAGGTAGTACAGCTTGGCGCGACGGACATCGCCGCGGCGCTTGACTTCAATGCTGGCGATCACAGGGCTGTAGGTTTGGAAAGTACGTTCCACACCCTCGCCACTGGAGATCTTGCGCACGGTGAAGCTGCTGTTCAGACCACGGTTGCGCTTGGCGATCACCACACCTTCGTAGGCCTGGACACGCTTGCGCGCACCTTCGACCACGTTGACGCTGACGACCACGGTGTCACCGGGGGCAAATTCAGGAATGGTTTTGCCCAGACGGGCAATTTCTTCCTGCTCAAGAGTTTGAATCAGATTCATGGTTGAACTCCGTCCGATCATGCCTCGCTGCACAAGGGGCGTTCTGTGCTGTGGGGGCCATGCATGCGCATGACGGAGCCAGACCGCGGCGGGTAGAGGATCGAAAAGCCTTGTATTATAGCTTTTTCGGGACCGTTGGGGTGCCCGGCTCGCCAAGATCTTGTGCCCGCTGGCCATGGCGCTGCCGCAGAAAGGCCTCATCTTGCTGGCTGAGCCGGCCGTTGCGCCGAGCTTGTTCGATCAATTCGGGGCGGTGCAATGCCGTCAGGCTCAGGCTCTGCTCGCGCCGCCAGCGCTCAATGTGGGCATGGTGGCCCGACATCAGTTCGGCCGGCACCGCATGCCCTTGCCAGACCTCAGGACGGGTGTAGTGTGGGCAGTCCAGCAAGCCATCGAGGGCCGGGTTGAAACTGTCGAGCTGGTGGCTGCCCTCGTCGTTCAACACGCCCGGCTGCAAACGGGCCACCGCGTCGAGCAAGGCCATGGCCGCGATTTCCCCACCCGACAGCACAAAATCGCCCAGACTGATTTGCTGGTCCACATGCTGGTCAATGAAGCGCTGGTCCACGCCCTCATAACGACCACACAGCAGCACGGCACCCGCGCTGGCCGACCAATGGGCCACCGCTATATGGTTCAGGGTCTGCCCTGTCGGCGAAAACAACACCAAGGGTGCAGGCGTTGGTTCTTGACGCTCGGCACGGATGGCCTGCAGGCAGCGGAACAATGGCTCGGCCAGCATGACCATGCCGGGGCCTCCGCCAAACGAGCGGTCGTCCACACGGCGGTATTGGCCATCGGCGTGGTCGCGCGGGTTCCAAAAATGCACCGCCACCAAGCCGCTCTCATAGGCACGGCGGGTGATGCCCTGGCTGAGCAAGGGCGCAAACAATTCTGGAAACAAGGTGATGATGTCAAAGCGCATGGCGGGTCCCCACGGCCGTCAAGGCGGTCAATAGTCGGGTTGCCAATCGACGGTGATGCGCTGGCCTGGTAGGTCAACCGCGTCGACGAAAGCTGCGACAAAAGGGATCATGCGCTCGACGGGTTTGCGGCCTTCGCCCGCAGCGGGGGCTTCAATGACCAGCACCGTTTGCGGACCGGTGGACATGAGGTCGCGCACCTGGCCCAGGTCCACACCTTCGCGGTTGAACACCTGAAGACCCATCAGGTCCACCCAGTAGTACTCGCCATCGGCGGGCGCGGGAAAACTGGATCGGGGCACAAAAATGCGGGCGCCGCGCAAGCCTTCGGACCCGTTGCGGTCCTCGATGCCCTGGGCACGCGCCACCACCGTGTCCGAATGCATCTTGACCTCCTGGACATCGAGCAGCAAAGCACCGTTCCAGACCGGCTGGCCAGCGGCGGCAGCCACCGCGCCTCGCTGGGGTTTCAGGGACTTTTCGGGTGGCAATAGGAACCAGCGTTGGGCAGAAAAAAGCGCCTCTGGCGAGGCGCTGTGGGGCAAGACCTTGAACCAGCCTTTGATGCCCCAGGCATCGGTGATGCGCCCGATTTCGATGGCGTCAGCCGGCAA
>JAIXXW010000127.1 GCA_027490555.1 Comamonadaceae bacterium
GGCATCCAAGAAATGGAAGACTACTACCTCGCAGCCGATGTGCTTGCGCGTGTCCGTCAAGGGAAAGAACAGGTCCATTCCGCTGCCGATGTGAGACGAGACCTTGGTCTGGACAATTGAATACGCCGATACGGCCAAAGGTCAACTGCGCAAGCTAGACAAACAGACCACTCAGACGGCGCTTTGGCGTCCTTGTGGTGCAGGTTGGAAACCGGCGCGAGATTTACCGATAGGCCCATCATGAACGCATACATGGTCGCATGGGTGGGCACGACCCAAAGCGTGGTGGCACGCATCGAAAGTGGCAGGGGCACGCCATCCATGCGAACCGTCCAACGCTTTGCCAGCGCCGTAGGAGCGCGTGCCGTGTTGCGCATGGAGCCTTTGACGGCTGGATAAGCCCAATAAGATATGGCGCCGCTAAGGCGTCCGCGCACGCTGCGCATGATTCGAAACTTTCAAAAATGTTTCACGCGTGCGTAAGAGCATCAACTTACTTATGGCAAATTTTCATACGAACAGTTGACTATCCGGGTCAGGCGGCTGCTTTTTCTGTCAGTCTTTTGGGGCTAGCTCCTCCGTGCTGCGGCACCTCCAGTGCCGGGTCTGAAATAAATAATTCAGCCCCCATGCGTTTAGTTTGGGCGGAATACAACAAGCTCATTCTGTAGGTCGGAAGTCCTGCATATAAAGCTTCGATTTCGGATGTGTCGTCATAGGTCAGCATCCAGCGGTGCTTCAGACGTCTTATCTGGCGGCTGAGCGATGCATGATCGCCTGGTTTGAAGTGGTTTATGTAAAGTTCGCTGCCCTTGCCATAGTAGGGGGGATCGATGTTGATCAGTGCGCGTTCGGGCAGCAATTTATCCCACCGAGCCAAGCATAGGCGGGCATCTTCATTGCTGAGATGCACTACCGAACGATATCGCCCGATGCGCTCGATCTTGCGCATAAGCTCTTTTTTGTTGAAGCGGCAGTCCAACTTGTAATTGCCTGTCTGATGTGTGCCGCCAATCACTCCCCCGTCAAGAATGCCGGATCGGTTTGTTCGATTCATATAAAGAGTGGCAAACGCTTTGTCTATGGGCTTGGCCAGAACATCCTTAAATACTTTGCGCTGTCGTTGCCATTCTTCTAGAGTAAGAGAAGCGCATTCGATGCGCTCGCATAAGACCTCGGTGTGGTTCACGGCAGTATGCCAGAAGGCATAGACCGCAGGGTCGATGTCGTTCAGCCAGATCTCGCTGGCTTGTCCGCTGAAAAGCATTCGCCAGGCAATGCCTGCACCGCCCGCAAAAGGCTCGGCATAGTGCCCACCTTGTAGGTTGTTGCAGGTGAGCAAGGAGCTTACAAATGGAGCAAGTTGAGTCTTGCCGCCGGGGTAACGCATAGGCGAATCGGTTACTGGCATGGGGTGATGTCGTCAGAAAAACAGCCTTGGCAGCTAGTGCTTTTGTAGGTCATTGAGCATAGCGCGGTTCAGGGAGTTGAAATAGCTGCCAGCATCAGCTCCACTGCATGTTCCCAGTTCGTCCATGCAAAAATAAGTGCGCGCCTATCCATGACCATTCCGGCGTGCACTGCTGCGCCAAGCGTGTGTAGGCTATGGCTGGAGTCCGTTTGGGATGCAGCCGTGCGCAGTGCCTTGAGTTTGGCTTGTTTTGAGCTTGGATCCAGCATCTGACTGCAGCGCCTGACCAGTGCCTGGTGATCTGAGATCGTGAATCCACGGTCTACTTTTTTGAGGTACAAGGTCATCACCCGCTCCACGAAGGCGCGTAGCAGATAGGCGTTGGCGAATTCGTGCTGATCGATCGGCGTGCGTTGCATTTCGCGAAACAGCATTCGCAGATTTCTGTCCTCTGCATTACAAACGAAGCCCGTTGGTACCAAGTACTTTCTTTGGGCCGTATCAGGTTTGTTGCGCGGCTTGGTCGTGGTGCTCGCTTTGCCCGGTTTGGCCGCTGCAGGAACGGTCGGTGCATTCAGAGTGGTTCGAGGGCAGACGCCGCGATCTCTCAAGTCTCTTGCGTAAGTGGATCGATCCGTATCCTTGCTGCGTGAATTGACGCGCGGAAGGCTACCGTCTGTTGTCGGCATTGCATCGCGCAGGAAGTGTTGCAGTGCGGCGTCTACTTCGGCGGAGTCGTGTGTGAACACCAGATCTTTGTGATGCCCTAGCCCGAGCGCAGCGCGTACCTCTCGGTTCTTTAGGTAGCGTGTAAGTGTAGTGATTGCTGGCGGCTTGTGGTCCCCAAGCCATTTGCCTTGCTGGGCACGATCCAGAACCGCCAATGCCAACTGGTTGGCCCCTCCTTCGATTGCTGCTCGCTCCTTTTGCTTGGCATTCCAGGCGCGAAGGCCTTGTCCGTCTTGCGGGCCGAGGTGACGCAAATCCACCCAGTGTTTGGCTTGCTCCTTGGTGCCAAAGTTCACCACATCGATTTTCGTGGGCAGGGTGATTTGCTTGGCGAGTTCGCGCATCAATGCACGCCCCTGTAGAGTGGGGGCGCGGTCTGGGTCATTTAGAAGTAACAGGGCACACATGCGTCGATTTCCTTCTACCGCAATGAAATGTCCCGGGTTACCCGGCATAGGAATGACGCCAATGCGATCTAGTGGGCTAATGGCGCCGTGCTCTACGATGTCACGTGCCAGCGCTTCTACCTTTTCGTGGGTGTAGAGCTGCTCGATGGCGGTCATTTCGTTTTCCACCGGTTCGTGGCGGTAGTTCTCCAGGTCAAGATGCAGCCTGACCAGATCTACGCTTATGGTTTCCCATTGGTTTGTGGCGGATTTAATGACCTGCCGCTTATTTGAGGGCATGTTGTGTATTCCCCTTGCCAATTAGCTGGTGGGCGACATTTCTAGTACCACCCTGATTTTTGACATGCAGCTCGAAGGTGGCCACCCGCTTGTTGGTGATGCCAAAGATCTCAAAGAAGTCGATCCAGAACGGCTTGGCCTGGCTGTTTTCGTTGCAGGCGTCGGCCCAGGTCTTGCTAAAAAGCAATGCCCTGGATTTGATTTCGTTCCAATTAAGACCCATTTGGTACTCACAATGTGAGACCGGATGTTAATGGAAAGTACTCTTAAAATTTCATTGGGTAGTTCTATTTGAAGCACTTGATGGGCCGTGATGGGCGCCATCGGTTGAATCCGCTTCTGAATTGACAAACGCTCGGGTCGCAATCAGACTAGATAACTGACTAGTTGAGGGGGTTGAGATGCACAGATGGCCAGTACAAGACGCCAAAGCGCGTTTCAGTGAATTTTTGGAGGCATGCCTGGCCGAAGGGCCTCAGATGGTGACTCGGCGCGGTGCCGAAGCTGCCGTGCTGGTGCCGGTGCAGGAGTGGCGACGCATGCAGTCGGCCGCACGTCCTTCCCTCAAGCAACTGCTGTTGTCTGATCAGGCGCGTGCCGACATGGTCGTGCCGCCGCGAGGGCAAACCAAACGGCGGCCTGTGGAGCCGATGCTTTGACGCAGCGGTTTGTGTTGGACACCAATGTGGTGTCTGAGTTGCGCAAGCCGCGCCCGCACGGCGGCGTGGTGGCTTGGCTGCAGTCACTCGAGGACGCTCAGATTTACCTGTCGGCGGTGACGCTGGGCGAAATCCAGGCGGGCATCGAGATGACGCGTGACCAAGACCCCGACAAGGCCCAGCAAATTGAAGACTGGCTGGTCTTGGTGGCGGGCGCGTACAACGTTTTGCCGATGGACGCGGCAGCATTCACCGCGTGGGCCAAATTGATGCACCGCAAGTCGGACACTTTGTATGAGGACGCCATGATCGCCGCCACTGCCAAGGTGCATGGATTGACCGTGGCCACGCGGAATGTGGCGGATTTTGAGGCGCTGGGGGTGGCGGTGTTCAACCCGTTTGCGCCGGTGTAGTTGTCCCTTCAGCCCCTTTGGGCGCAGACCCTAAGCCGCGCCCAATCGCAGCCCTCAGCCCACGCCTTATCGCCCACGGGGTGGGCTCCCACAGGGGGGCAGTTGTGTGGGAGCGCACCCTTTGCGCGATGGTTTTCGGGGGGACAGTTGTGTGGGAGCGCACCCTGTGCGCGATGGTTTTCGGGGTGCAGTTGTGTGGGAGCGCACCCTGTGCGCGATGGTTTTGTGGGCGTGTGTCACGCCCAATCGCCCACGGGGTGGGCTCCTACGGGACATGCTCTGGGCTCAGCCAAATTCCCGAAATCCCTTGAGCGCTGGCAGCGGCGCGAAGTTGGCCTCGCGCTTTTGCTGAAAGTCTGTCGATGCCGATCAAGCTGCGAAGCGCTCAATCTTTGGACGTTTGACACTGCCCGCTTGGTAAAGGTCATATTGCATTTGCATGCCTGCCCACATTTCGGCGCTGGTGCCGAAGGCTTGCGCGAGGCGGTAGGCCATGTCTGCAGAAATCCCGGATGCGCCAGACACCACACGCGAGAGCGTGACACGGTTGACGCCCAGCCTGACAGCGGCTTCGGTGATGGTGATGTCACCCAGATATTCCCGAAGGACTTCCCCTGGATGCGGGGGGTTGTGCATGCGAGTCATGACGGTCTTAGTGATAGTCGAGGTAATCCACAAGCACAGCGTCCGTTCCTTCGAACATGAACACCATGCGCCAGTTGCCATTGACGGTGATGGCCCAATGACCTTTCAAGTCGCCCTTGAGGGGGTGCAGTCCCCATGCCGGCGCCGAGAGGTCTTCGGGCTTGACCGCTTGATCAAGAGCCGCCAACTGAAGACGCAGCCTGGCAGCGTGCGCAGCCTGAATGCCTGCTTTGCTGCCGGTCTCGAAAAAGCGCTGTAGGCCCTTGTGACGAAATGTCTTGATCATTTCAGGCGCATTGTAGTGTGTAGCGCTTCGGACTACAACACGAAGGTGTCAAAGCGTTTGCGCCGGTTTCGGTGTCCCTTCGCCGCTTTCGACGCAGACCCTATGCCGCGCCTTATCGCCCACGGGGTGGGCTCCCACAGGGGGCAGATCTGTGGGAGCGCACCCTGTGCGCGATGGCTTTCAGGGGGGCAGTTGTGTGGGAGCGCACCCTGTGCGCGATGGCTTTCATGGCGTGTGCTGCGCCCAATCGCCCACGGGTGGGCTCCTACAGGGGGCAGTTGTGTGGTAGCGCACCCTGTGCGCGATGGTTTTCGGGGGGGGCAGATCTGTGGGAGCGCACCCTGTGCGCGATGGCTTTCATGGCGTGTGCCGCGCCCAATCGCCCACGGGGTGGGCTCCTACGGGAAATGCACTGGGCTCAGCCAAATTCCCGAAATCCCTTGAGCGCTGGCAGTGGTGCGAAGTTGGCCTCGCGCTTTTGCTGCATGGCGCTGATGGCTTCGCGCACGTTGGCGTTGCTCCAGATCGCGCCTTGCAGCCAGCCCATGTGGCGCAGGCTGTCTTCGGTGCTGTGGTCGCGGGTGTAGTGCAGCACCTGCTTGGTGCCCCAGATGGCCACGGGCGGTTTGCTGGCGATCTCCTGGGCGGCTTTCAGGGCTTCGGCCACGCAGGCCTCGTGTGTGGGCAGCACGGCGTTGACCAGGCCGTGGGCCAGGGCTTTGTCGGCGCCCAGGCGGCGGCCGGTGTAGGCCAGTTCTTTGACCAGCGCCATGGGCAGCAGCTTGGGCAGGCGCTGCAGGGTGCCCACGTCGGCCACCATACCGATGTTGATCTCCTGGATGCAAAAGAACGCATCAGCCGAGGCGTAGCGCATGCAGCAAGCGGTGACCATGTCCACCGCGCCGCCAATGCAGCCGCCGTGGATGGCCGCGATCACCGGGATGCGCAGTGCCTCCAGCAAGGTGAAGGTGTGCTGCATGTCGGTGAGCAGGTCGTACACGGCCGAGCGGCCCTCGGCGCTGCTGTCGTCCATGGCAATGGCGCTGCCAAAGGTCTGCAGGTCCATGCCGGCGCTGAAGTGTTTGCCGGTGCTCGAGATCACCAGCGCCCTGGCGGTGCCGGCTTTGTGGATCTCGGTCAGCACCTCGTGCAGCTCGCGCCAGAAGGTGGGGTGCATGGTGTTCATCGCCTCGGGGCGGTTGAGCACCAGGTGGGCGATGTGGCCGTGGGGGCCTTCATTCGTCAGGGAAAAGCAGCTGAGTTTGTTCATGGTTGTCTCCTCAGGGCAATTTAGCAGTGGGTCGCGGGCGTTGCTGTCACGGCTTTGACCTTGGTGGGTCGGGTTCGCCAATTTTTGTAAATGATAGTAATATACAAAACATGATGGATCTCTCAACCATTGTCGGCTTTGAATGGGATGCCGGTAACGAGCGAAAAAATGACAAGCATGGGGTCAGCATGGCCGAGGCCGAGCAGGTTTTTTTCAATTCGCCCTTGCTTTTATTGGACGACGTTGCGCACAGCCAGAGTGAGGCCCGGCTTCATGCGCTGGGCGCGACGGATGAAGGGCGACGATTGCACATCACGTTCACCCTGCGCCGATCGGGTGAGTTGATTCGCGTGATTTCAGCGCGGGACATGCACAGAAAGGAGCGCAGTGTTTATGAACAAGCAGACAAGTAAGAAGCCGATTCCCAAGTTCAAGACAGAGGCGCAGGAACGCGCTTACTGGGAATCAGATCCGAATGGACAAGATTCCACCGCGCTGGTGGACTGGTCCAAAGCGAAAAAGGTCAGTTTGCCTAACCTGCGTCCGACCACCAAGACGATTTCCTTGCGTCTTCCCCAACATTTGCTCGACAGCATCAAGGTGGCGGCCAACGCCCGGGATGTGCCGTACCAATCGCTCATCAAGGTTTGGCTGCAGGAAAAATTGCACAGCCAATGATTGCGCTGGGTGGTTCAATCGTCAGTGAACAGCAGGGTTTGAGATCCGTGCTCGGTCTCTTCAGCGGCCATGGGCGGGTGGTTCGAGGCATGTAAGTCCTGCGCCTTGACCAGCGCGCCCACCCGCACGCCCAAAAGCCGGATGCGGCGTGACAGATCCACCCGCTTGAGGCACTGGCCGGCCACTTGGCGGATGCGCTGGGCGTCTGCGGTGTATTCGGTCAGGGTCTGGTCGCGGGTGACGGCCTGGAAGTTGTCATAGCGCAGCTTGATGCCGATGGTTTTGCCAGCGTAGCCTTTGCGCTGCAGGTCGGCCGCCACCTGCTGGCACAGGCGGGTGAAGATGGCCCCCAGTTCTTCGCGGTCGCGCACGGCGTGCAGGTCGCGCTCAAAGGTGGTTTCGCGGCTCATGCTGACGGGCTCGCTCTCGGTCTCCACCGGGCGGTCGTCGCGGCCCCAGGCTGCTTCGTGCAGCCAGGCGCCGTAGCTTTTGCCAAAGTTGTCAATCAGCCAAGCCGGGTCGCGCGCGGCCAGGTCGCCGATGGTGTGGATGCCAAAGCCCTTGAGTTTTTCATCGGCCTTGGGGCCCACGCCGTTGATCTTGCGGCAGGCCAGGGGCCAGATCAGGGTTTGCAGGTCTGCCTCGTGCACGACCGAGATGCCGTTGGGTTTGTTGAACTCGCTGGCCATTTTGGCGATGAGTTTGTTGGGCGCCACACCCACCGAGCAGGTCAGGCCTGTGGCCTCAAAAATGCTTTTTTGGATCAGGCGCGCCAGCACGCGCCCGCCTTCGCGCTGGCCGCCGGGCACCTCAGTAAAGTCGATGTAGACCTCGTCCACGCCCCGGTCCTGCATGACGGGGGCGATGTCGGTGATGATGCTTTTGAAGGTGCGCGAGAAGTGCCGATAGCGCTCAAAGTCCACCGGCAGCAAGATGGCCTGCGGGCAGAGCTTGGCGGCTTTCATCAGCCCCATGGCCGAGCCGATGCCGAACTGCCGCGCGGCATAGGTGGCGGTGGTGATCACGCCACGCCCGGTGTAGCCGCCGATGCGCGGGAAAAAGTCCACCGGGATGCGGTCCAGCCGCTGGGCAAAAGATTCTTCGGTCCACTCGCCATCTGGGTAGGCCGCCTGCAGCTTGCCCAGCAGGTCGTCTTCTTTGCGCCGGCCGCCGCCAATGACCACCGGCAGGCCCTTGAGCTGCGGATAGCGCAGCAACTCGCAAGACGCGTAAAACGCATCCATGTCGAGGTGGGCAATGCGGCGGGTCAGGGCAGAGGTCACCCTTGGAGCATAGCGCGAGCCAACGGCCTTCAGGCGGTGGGGAAGGTGCCGGGCAGCAGGATGTTTTTGTCCACGTTCTGGATGTTGGTGTGGCCGCAAAAGGCCATGGTCACGTCCAGCTCTTTGTGGATAATCTGCAGGGCTTTGGTGACACCGGCTTCGCCCATGGCGCCCAGGCCGTAGACCATGGCGCGGCCGATCATGGTGCCTTTGGCGCCCAGGGCCCAGGCCTTGAGCACGTCCTGGCCCGAACGGATGCCGCCGTCCATCCAGACTTCGATCTGGCTGCCCACGGCCGCGACGATGGCCGGCAGGGCCTCGATGCTGCTGGGCGCGCCGTCGAGCTGGCGGCCACCGTGGTTGCTCACCACGATCGCGTCGGCCCCGCTGGCCACGGCCAGCTTGGCGTCTTCCACGTCCATGATGCCCTTGAGGATGAGCTTGCCGCCCCATTGTTTCTTGACCCAGGCGATGTCGTCCCAGTCCAGGGTCGGGTCAAACTGCTCGTTGGTCCAGGAGGCCAGCGAGTGCATGTCGGTCACGGCCTTGACGTGGCCCACCAGGTTGCCAAAGGTGCGGCGCTTCGTGCCGGCCATCCCTAAGCACCAACGCGGCTTGGTCATCAGGTTGAGGATGTTGGCGATGGTGGGGCGGGGGGGCGCGGTCAGGCCGTTTTTGAGGTCTTTGTGGCGCTGGCCGATCACCTGCAAGTCGAGCGTGAGCACCATGGCGCTCACGTTGGCGGCTTTGCAGCGCTCGATCATGCGGGCCATGGCCTCGCGGTCGCGCATCATGTAGAGCTGGAACCAAAACGGCGCCTGGGTGTGGGCGGCGATGTCTTCGATCGAGCAGATGCTCATGGTCGACAGGGTGAAGGGGATGCCGAATTTTTTGGCGGCCATGGCGGCGTGCATTTCGCCGTCGGCATGCTGCATGCCCGTCAGGCCCACGGGGGCGATGCAGACGGGCATTTTGGTGTCGATGCCGACCATCTTGGTGGCGGTGCTGCGGTTTTCCATGTTGACGGCCACGCGCTGGCGCAGCTTGATCTTGTGGAAGTCGCTCTCGTTGGCGCGGTAGGTGCCTTCGGTCCAGGAGCCGCTGTCGGCGTAGTCGTAAAACATGCGTGGCACGCGCTTTTCGGCCAGAACGCGCAGGTCTTCGATGTTGGTGATCACGGGCATGGGTTAACTCCTGCAGATGCGGGCAATTTTGAAAAGTCGCCCATGGTAGCCGCAGGCCTGGCCGGGCGTTGTGAAACTTGAGACAGCCGGTTTGAAATTTCTTGTGGGCTGGCCGGTAGGCCTGGGGCCCAGGGTGGCTGGTCAGCCGTGGGGTGTGGCCTTGACGAAGGCGCCGCCTTGGTAGATGGCGGCTGGATCATTCTTGTCGATGGTTTGCTGGCGCGCTTCGACGGCCGGACGGAACGGGTCCGACGAATCCACAGGCCGGTAGCCGATGTGTTTGGCGTGCGTGTTGTCCCACCAGGTGGTCTGGTTGTCCGACATGCCGTAGATGATGGTGTGGCCGACGATGGGGGCGGTGAGGGCGGCCACCACCAGGCGTTCGAGGTCGTCAAAGCTCAACCAGGTGGCCAGCATGCGGCGGTCCTTGGGTTCGGCAAACGAGGAGCCGATGCGCAGGCTGACGGTCTCGATGCCCCAGCGGTCCCAGTAGAGCTGGGCCAGGTCTTCGCCAAAGGCTTTGGACAGGCCATAAAAGCCATCGGGCTTGGGCGGCATACGGGTGTTGACGACTTCGTCCTGGCGGTAAAAGCCGGTCACATGGTTGGAGCTGGCGAACACGATGCGCTGCACGCCCTTCAGGCGTGCGGCTTCGTAGAGGTTGACCATGCCCACGATGTTGCCCGCCAGAATCGGCGCCCAGGGCTGCTCGGTCGAGACGCCGCCCATGTGCACCACCGCGTTCACGCCGTCCAGCAGGGCCATCATCTGGTCCTTGTCCTCCAGCGAGGCGAGTTGGACTTCTTCTCCGGGCTGGGCGGGTTCGAGCTCGCGGCGGTGGCTCACGCGCAGCACGTCGCAATAGGCTTTGAGGCGGGGGCGCAGTTCCTTGCCCAGGTTGCCGCCAGCGCCGGTGAGCAACAAGCGGGGAAAGCGGATGGCGGAGGCAGGCGGGTTCAGCATGGCAAGGGCCTTGGGTGTCAGGATTTGAAGCGGCCTGCCAGGGCGGTGGCGCTGTCGCGCAGCACGTTCTGGTCGGCCCCTACGGCCACGAACAGGCAGCCTTGGTCCACATAGTGCCGGGCCAGGGCTTCGTCGCCGGTCAGGATGCCTGCGGCTTTGCCGCAGGCGCGGATGCGGGCGATGGACTCGTCAATGACTTGGAGCACGTCCGGGTGTTTGGGGTTGCCCAGGTGGCCCAAAGCGGCCGACAGGTCCCCCGGGCCGATGAACACGCCGTCCACCCCGTCCACGTTGGCGATGGCTTCGATGTTGTGCAGGCCCTGCACGGTTTCGACCTGCAGCAGCAGGCAAATTTGTTCGCTGCTGTGTTGGGCATAGCCTTTCACGCGGCCATAGTGGCTGGCGCGCGGCGCCCCCGCAAAGCCGCGCACACCGTGGGGCGGGTAACGGGTGTAGGACACGGCTTGCTGGGCTTCTGCCTCGGTCTGGATGTAGGGCACCAGCAGGGTTTGCACGCCCACATCGAGCAGGCGTTTGAAGGTCACCATGTCGTTCCACGGGGGGCGCACGATGGGGCTGGTGGGGCTGCCCTTCATGGCTTGCAGCTGGCCCAGGATTTCGCCCAGGTCGTTGGGCGAGTGCTCCATGTCCAGCAGCAGCCAGTCAAAGCCGCAGTGCGCCAGGATTTCGGTGCTGATGTTGCTGCACAGGTGCGACCACA
>JAIXXW010000309.1 GCA_027490555.1 Comamonadaceae bacterium
GCGCACCGTGATCGAATTTTTCGTGCATGGCGCGCTGTGCGTGGCCTACAGCGGCCAATGCTTCATCAGCCACGCCCACACCGGCCGCAGCGCCAACCGCGGCGACTGCTCGCAGGCCTGCCGCCTGCCCTACGAGGTCAAGGACGCGCAGGGGCGCATCGTGGCGCACGACAAACATGTGCTGAGCATGAAGGACAACAACCAGAGCGACAACCTGCGCGCCCTGGTCGACGCCGGCATCCGCAGCTTCAAGATCGAAGGCCGGTACAAGGACATGGCCTATGTGAAAAACATCACAGCCCATTACCGCAAGCTGTTTGACGAAGTCCTGAACGAGCGGCCCGAGCTGGCGGCGGCATCGCATGGCCGCTGCACTTTCAGCTTTGAACCCGACCCCAATCAGAACTTCAACCGCGAGTTCACCGACTACTTCGTGCAAGGCCGCAAAGAAGACATCGGCGCTTTCGACACGCCCAAAAACCCGGGTCAAGCGATGGGCTGGGTCAGCAAGGTGACGGCCGAGCACATCGAGATCACCACCGACGACCCCAACGCCACGCTCCACAACGGGGACGGGCTGTGCTACTACAACCTGCAAAAAGAGCTGGTGGGTCTGCAGATCAACCGCGCCGAAAAACAAAAAACCCAGGCTGTCTGGAGACTCTTTCCCAAAGACCCGATGGACAGTTTCAAGGACCTGCGCCAAGGTGTGCAGGTCAACCGCAACCGCGACATGAGCTGGGTGCGCACGCTGGACAAAAAGTCCGCCGAGCGCCGCATGGGCGTGTGGATGCAACTGAGCGAGCAGGCCGAAGGCCTGCAGTTGACCCTGACCGACGAGGCCGGGCACAGCGGCAGCGCCAGTCTGGCCATTTCTTGGCAGGCGCCCAAAGACCCGGCCCAGGCCGAAGACAAACTCAAGAGCGCCTTGGGCAAGCTGGGCGACACAGCGTTCGAGCCCCTCGCTGTGCAGCTCAAGCTTGGCCGCCCCTGGTTTGTGCCGCCCTCACAGCTCAATGCCTTGCGCCGAGACGCGGTGCAGGCCCTCGAAGCGGCCCGCGCTGCTGGCCTGCAGCGCCTGCCACGGGCTGTGCCGGTGGCGCCGCCGGTGCCTTACCCCGAAGACACGCTGAGCTATCTGGCCAATGTGTTCAACCAGAAGGCCCGGGACTTTTACGCCCGCCACGGCGTGAAGGTGATCGCCGCCGCTTACGAAGCGCAGGAAGAGTTGGGCGAAGTCAGCCTGATGATCACCAAGCACTGCGTGCGCTTCAGCCTGAGCCTGTGCCCCAAACAGGCCAAGGGCGTCACAGGCGTGCAAGGCACCGTGAAGGCCGAACCGATGCAGCTGATCAACGGCAAAGAAAAACTCACCCTGCGTTTTGACTGCAAGCCCTGCGAGATGCATGTGGTCGGCAAGATCAAGAAGTCGGTGCTGAACGCGGTGCCAGAAAGCCCGGTGCAGTTCTACAAGACACGGCCCGTGGTGGGCATGCACTGAATGGCCGAATCAGTGGACCCAGTCCCACGCCTGCAAACGGTAGGCACCACCGGACTGTCGCCACACCGTGGCCTGCACGTTTTTGTACGCGCCGTCGAGGGTCACCCGCAGCTGCAACGCATAGTGAACGCCTGACAGTCCTTGCTGGCGGGCGTGTGTGACGTCTTTGAAAAGCACCCTGGCCTTGTTTTGCACGGCATAGGTCTGGACGGCGAAGCGGGCCGCTTCCTGCACATCGGGGCTGAAGGTGTCGGCATCGACCCAAACACCCACCACGGGTGCAGGCGGTGTCAAGTTCGAAGGTCTGTCGGGGCTGCAGGCCAGCAAGCCGCAAGCACCGAGGCCCACCCCAAGCAACCCCAGAAAAATGTTGTGCAGCCCCATCCCGAGCCCCGGCTCAGCCCAGCGGCTTGAAGAGTTCGTTCAGATCCGACTCGCCAAACAGCGGCTCCTGGCGCTGGACCGCGCCGGCGTACATGTCCTGGGCCAGCTGGGCTTTGCGCTCTTGCAAGGCCAGCATGCGCTCTTCGATCGTGCCCTGGGCCACCAGCTTGAGCACCCACACGCTGTGGGTCTGGCCGATGCGGTGGGCCCGGTCGGTGGCCTGGTTTTCCACGGCGGGGTTCCACCACGGGTCGTAGTGGATCACGGTGTCGGCCTGCGGCAGGTTCAGGCCCACGCCACCGGCTTTGAGGCTGATGAGGAACAGCGGCACCTGGCCGCTGGTGAACTGGTCGATGATCGCATCCCGGTTCTTGCTTTGGCCGGTGAGCTTGACCCAGGGGATGCCCAGGCGCGGCAAGTCCTGCTCGATCAGGCCGAGCATCTGGGTGAACTGCGAGAACAGCAAAATCTTGCGCCCTTCGGCCACCATCTCGGGCAACATGTCCAGCAACTGCGCGAGCTTGGCCGAGGGCACCCCCTGGCTGGCGGTGCCCAGTTTGAGCAGACGCGGGTCACAGCACACCTGGCGCAGCTTGAGCAGCGCGTCCAATATGGTGATTTGCGACTTGGCCAAGCCTTGCGTGCGCAGCGCATCGCGCACGGTTTTTTCCATGCCCAACCGGATGGTTTCGTACAGGTCGGCCTGCTTGCCCTGCAGGGGCACGGGCATCAAGGTGTCGACTTTGGGTGGCAACTCGCTGGCCACCACGTTCTTGGTCCGGCGCAGCATGAAGGGCGTGATGCGTTTGCGCAGCTGTTCCAGCTTGTCTCGGCTTCCCTGCCGCTCGATCGGGTGGCGGAACAATTCGCCAAAGCGTTTTTGGCTGCCCAGAAAACCCGGCATCAAAAAGTGGAACAGGCTCCACAGCTCGCCCAAGTGGTTTTCCATGGGCGTGCCCGACAGGCACAGGCGGTGGTGGGCCGGAATGCTGGCCACGGCCTGCGCCGCATGGGTGTGGGCGTTCTTGATGTTTTGCGCCTCGTCCAGCACCAAAAGGTGCCAGTCGGTGGCCATCCACAAGGCCTTGTCCCGGTGCAGCAAGGAATAGGGCGTGAGCACGATGTCCACACCCGACAGGTCCTGCGTGGCCTCGTGCCGCGCCAGGCCATGGTGGATGTGGGTGCGCAGGCTGGGGCAAAACCGGGCTGCCTCGCGCTGCCAGTTGCCCAGCAAACTCACCGGGGCCACGATCAGCGCGGGGCGGGTCAGGCGGCCGGCCTCTTTTTCGATCAGGATGTGGGCCAGGGTCTGCAGGGTTTTGCCCAGGCCCATGTCGTCGGCCAAAATCCCGGCCAGGTGGTGCTCGCGCAGGAACTGCAACCAGTTCAGGCCCTGTTGCTGGTAGGGCCGCAATGTCGCTTGCAAGCTGGCGGGCACGGGCACCTCGGGCAGGCCCTGCTGGCTGCGCATTTGCTGCACCAGCCGCATCAGGCTCTGGGCCCCTGCCCAGGACACGCCCTCGCCCAGCGAGGCCGCCGTGCGCAAGGCCTCCATCCGCGACAGGCGCAAGTTTTTAGCATTCCAATCACGGCCGCGCTCAGACAACAACTCCATCAAGGTGTTCAGCCACGGCGCGATGGTGGCGGTGGGCAATTTCACAAAGCCATCGCCCTGTAATTCGGGCAGGTACACATGCGGCGGCAAGTCGACGGTCTGGCCACCGTGGCCAGTTCCGTGCAAGCGCGCCAGGGTCGCCAAGATGGTGGGCACCCAGGGCAGGATGTTGACACGCTGCCCATCGATGTCCATGCCCAGCGACAGGTCGAACCAGTGCGAGGTCTCGGGGGCGTCCGCGACCGCATCGCTGTCGGCATGGCCCGACAGGTCCACGTGCACCGCCTCGGCCTGGCGCAGCCACCGGGTCTGGCCCGGATCGAAACGCACCTCAAAACCCGCCTCGCGCAACGGCGCAAAATCGTTTTCCAGCCACTCCAGCCAAAGCTGCTGGGGCTGGGGCGGGTCCAGCCCCAGCGTGTTCTGGGCCCGCACCGTGAAGCCACAGGCCTCCAACGCCTGCCAGGCCTGGCGCTCTGCCGGCAGATCGCGCACCAGCCTGCGGGCCTGGGGGCCGTGCCCGACCATGACGCGCAGTTGCTGGCTGGCCCAAAAGCCGCGACACCCGGCGTAGTCAAAACTCAACTCGGCCATGAACAGCCCCAGGGTGTCACGGTCCTGGGGGTTCACCGGGGCGATCTCGAGCACCGGCCGGGGTTGGACATCCCGGATTTCGGGGGTGCGGTCCATCACGGGCGGCAGGGGCACCGGCCCCAGACGCGCCAACAACTGGTTCTGGAACTTGAACACCACGCTCTCGGGCAAGACCGGCGAGGCGGCCATCACCTGCAAGGCGTTGGCGCTAAGGCCCTGGGTGTCCAGCGGTCCGCACAGGCCTTGCTGCGTGTCCATGTAAAAAGGCGGCTCGTTCAGGCCATAGACCAGGCCTGCGCGCTGGGGCTGCATGCGCAACTGCCAGCCGCCAGGCAGGTGGTCTTGCGCTGGCACGTCCTGCCAGCTGCCCACCAGGGGCTCGGCCGTGTCGCTCCAGCGCAGGCGGACCGCCCCATCGGCCGACAGCAGGCGGCCGGTCTGGCTGCACAGCTGCAGCAGCCACTGTCCCGGCATGCCCTGCAGCTTGACTTCGCCCTGAAAGCCGTAGGAGCTGAAGCTGTTGGCCGCCGGACAGGCTTTCATCAGGCCCAGAATGTCGCGGTCCAGTGGGGTGCTGTTGTGCCAGATCGGGTCCAGCCGGGACGGGTCATGGCTGATCCTCTTGGGCTTGCCCCATTCGCCATGGCGCTTGGGCGTGGCCCGCTTGACGCTGAGGTGGAACACCGGCTTGGGGCCGGTGTGCACCACCGCGAGGATGTAGACGAACTGGTCCTGGGTGCGGCCCGGCGCGGCCAGGGTCTCGGGGCCATCGGCGTTTTCCAGGCGGTTGAGCCAATCTCGGGCCTGGTATTCGGCGTGGCTCAGGGCCCGCTCTTTTTCCATCTGGCTGCGCCGCGCCAGCGCTTCTTGCGAAGGTCCCTCGCTGCCCCACTCGTCCAGCAAGGCCAGGCCCTGCATCGAGGCCAGAATGCCCAACGCCGCGCCGTGCTTGCAATAGCGGCCCACGGGGCAGGTGCAGCCACTGCGCCACTCGCTGAGGTTGCCGCCCGGGCTCACACGCAGCTCGGCATTGACCGTGTAGGGATCGCCCTCGCTGCCCCCCACCTGGCCTTGCAGGCGCCACCCCTCGCCATCGGGCACGAGCTGGGACGACAGCACCTTGTTTTGCAGGTACAGGGTGGTGCCACGCGACCAGGCCCCCTGGTCAAAGTAAAAGGCCAGTTGTGAAGGCGGAAACCACTGACGTGGGTTGTCGGACTTCATGCGCTGGGGCTTCTCATCCCACCCATTTGCGGGCGTTTTGCCACACCCGCAGCCAGGGGCTGGTGGCGTTGATGTCGCCGCTGGTCCAGCTCATCTGGACGTTGCGGAACACCCGCTCGGGGTGCGGCATCATGGCGGTGAAGCGGCCATCTGCCGTGGTCACGGCCGTCAAGCCCCCTGCGCTGCCGTTGGGGTTGAACGGGTACTGCTCGGTGGCTGCACCGGTGTTGTCCACAAAACGCATGGCCGCGATGGCCTGCGCAGCGTGGCCCCGGTGCTTGAAGTTGGCAAAGCCTTCACCGTGCGCCACCGCAATCGGCAAGCGGCTGCCCGCCATGCCTTGGAAAAACAGGCTGGGCGAGGCCAGCACCTCGACCATGGACAGGCGGGCTTCAAATCGCTCGCTCTGGTTGGTGGTGAAACGCGGCCAAGCCTGGGCGCCCGGGATGATGTCGGCCAGTTCGGCAAACATCTGGCAGCCGTTGCACACGCCCAAGCCGAAGGTGTTGTTGCGGCCAAAAAAGGCCTTGAACTGATCGGCCAGCGCCGGGTTGAAAGTGATGCTGCGCGCCCAGCCGATGCCGGCGCCCAGGGTGTCACCGTAGCTGAAGCCGCCGCAGGCCACCAGACCCTGGAAGTCGGCCAAACGGGCCCGGCCCGACTGCAGGTCGCTCATGTGCACATCGTGCGCTTCAAAGCCTGCGGTGTGGAAGGCGTAGGCCATTTCCACATGCGAGTTGACGCCTTGCTCGCGCAATACCGCGACCTTGGGGCGGGACAGGTTCAGGAACGGCGCGGCCACGTTTTCGCTCGGGTCAAAACTCAGCGCCACATGCATGCCGGGGTCGTCGGCACGGCCTGCGGCGGCGTGCTCGGCATCGGCACAGGCGGGGTTGTCGCGCTGCTGGCAGATCTTCCAGCTCACGCTGTCCCAGACCTGGTGCAGGTCTTCGAGTTGGGCGGCAAACACCTCCTGGGTGTCGCGCCAGATGCTCAACTCGCCCACGCCTTTGGGAATCTTGGACTGGCGGGGACGGGTCTTGCCGACCACATGCGTGTGCTTGGACAGGCCGTGCTCGCGCAGGGTCTGCAACACCGCATGGCGATCGGACGTGCGCACCTGAATGACCACGCCCAGCTCTTCGTTGAACAGGGCCTTGAGGGTGAGTTCTTGCCGGCGGGCGCTGACCTGCCCTGCCCAGTTCTTGGCGTCACCATGGTCGGCGCGGCTGTCGCTGATGCCATCGCCCTCGGTCACCAGCATGTCCACATTCAAGGCCACGCCGACATGGCCAGCAAAAGCCATTTCGGCCACGGCGGCCAACAGGCCGCCATCGCTGCGGTCGTGGTAGGCCAAGATCTGGCCCTGGCGGCGCAAGGTGTTGATGGCCTGGACCAAACGGACCAGGGCTTGCGGGTCGTCGAGGTCCGGCACCTGGTCGCCAAACTGGCCCAGCACCTGCCCCAGCACGCTGCCGCCCATGCGGTGGCGGCCCTGGCCCAGGTCGATCAGCAGCAAGCTGGTGTCCTCGGTCTGGGCATCGAGCTGCGGCGTGAGCGTGCCCCGCACATCGCTCAGACTGGCAAACGCGGTCACGATCAGGCTCACCGGCGAAGTGACCTTTCGGGTCTGGCCATCGGCCTGCCACTGGGTGCGCATCGACAGGCTGTCTTTGCCCACCGGGATGGAGATGCCCAGCGCCGGGCACAGCTCCAGGCCCACGGCCTTGACGGTCTCATACAAGGCCGCGTCTTCGCCCGGCTCGCCACAAGCGGCCATCCAGTTGGCCGACAGCTTGACGCGCGGCAGCTCGATGGGCGCGGCCAGCAAATTGGTGATGGCTTCGGCCACCGCCATGCGGCCCGAGGCGGCCGCGTTGAGCGCGGCCAGCGGCGTGCGCTCGCCCAGGCTCATGGCTTCTCCGGCAAAGCCGGCGTGGTCGGCCAGGGTCACGGCCACATCGGCCACCGGCACCTGCCAGGGGCCCACCATCTGGTCGCGGTGTGTCAGGCCCCCCACCGCACGGTCACCGATGGTGATGAGGAAGCGTTTGGAGGCCACGGTGGGGTGGCTCAGCACATCGATCACCGCTTGTTGCAGCGACACGCCGGTCAGGTCCATGGCCGGCGACTGGCGCACCACGGTTTGCACATCGCGGTGCATTTTGGGCGGCTTGCCCAAGAGCACGTCCATGGGCATGTCGACTGCGACGCCCGCGCTGGCTGGAGCAGGCTCGGCGCTGCGCAAGGTCGACGCTGGCCCTTTGTCTTCCAGCACCAATTGGCGCTCTTCGGTGGCCACACCAATGACCGCAAACGGGCAGCGTTCGCGTTCGCAAAAGGCGGTGAACTGGGCCAAAGACTCGGGCGCAATCGCCAGCACATAGCGCTCCTGGCTCTCGTTGCACCAGATTTCCTTGGGCGAGAGGCCAGACTCCTCGAGCTGGACGGCGCTCAAATCAAAGCGTGCGCCCCGGCCCGCGTCGTGGGTGAGCTCGGGAAAGGCGTTGGACAGGCCGCCCGCGCCCACATCATGGATGGCCAGGATGGGGTTGTGAGCCCCCTGCGCCCAGCAGTGGTTGATGACCTCTTGCGCACGCCGCTCGATCTCGGGGTTGCCGCGCTGCACCGAATCGAAATCCAGATCGGCCGCATTGGTGCCGGTGGCCATGGAGCTGGCCGCACTGCCGCCCATGCCAATGCGCATGCCGGGGCCACCGAGCTGGATCAGCAGGCTGCCCGCAGGAAATGGGATCTTGGCCGTTTGCCCGGCGTCGATCTGGCCCAGGCCCCCCGCGATCATGATGGGCTTGTGGTAGGCGCGCACCACGCCGTCCACGGTTTGCTCGTACTCGCGGAAATAGCCCAGCAAATTGGGACGCCCGAACTCGTTGTTGAAAGCCGCCCCACCCAGCGGGCCTTCGGTCATGATCTGCAA
>JAIXXW010000130.1 GCA_027490555.1 Comamonadaceae bacterium
AGACGCAAGTTGGCCTCGATCATCTCTTTCTTGGCATCGCGGCTGGCGCGCTCGCCCGCGTTCATGCGCTTGTTGATGTCTTTGAGCTCGTCCAGGGGCACCACCACCTGGGCTTGCAGATCGATCAGCTTTTGCTGCAGGTCCTGCACAGGCGGGATGTTGCGCGCCATGACGGCGCTCCAGCTCTTGCCGGCAGCGGCCTGCTTTTCGATCCACTTGAGGTTGAGCAGATTGGAGGCAATGCGCTTGCCGTTTTTGTCACGGCCACTGAACTCGGCGATGAACTGATCCTGGGGATAGCCGCACTTGTCCACGATGATCCGGCGCAGTTCGCGTTCTTTCTTGCGCACATCGTCCACCTGGGTCCGCACCATGTCGCAGAGTTTTTCAATCGTCTTGGCGGTGAAGCGGATGGTCATCAGTTCTTCGGACAAGGCCGATTGAACTTTGATGTAGGCGGGGGTGCCCCAGCCTTCCTTGTCGTAGACCGCGTGCACTTTTTCGAAGTACTCGGTGATGCGGTCAAAACGTTCCAGGGCCTGGTTCTTGAGCTCTTCGAGCTTTTTGGTCAGCGCCTTGGAGCCACCTTTGCCATCGTCGTCGTCGGCTTCGTCGAACTCGTCGAAGTCTTCTTCGGCCACATAGTCATCGGCTTCGTTGAGGTTGGCAAAGCCGTCGACCACGGTGGAGATCACCACCTTGCCTTCGCGGATCTCGGCGGCCATGCGCAGGATTTCGGCGATGGTGGCGGGCGAGGCGCTGATCGCGGCCATCATGTCCATCAGGCCGCCTTCGATGCGCTTGGCGATCTCGATCTCGCCTTCGCGGGTCAGCAGCTCCACGGTGCCCATCTCGCGCATGTACATGCGCACCGGGTCGGTGGTGCGGCCGAATTCGCTGTCCACGGTGGACAAGGCGGCTTCGGCGGCTTCCTCGGCCTCTTCTTCGGTCGAGCCGGTGGGCGCGTTGTCGGTGATGATCAGGCTCTCGGCATCGGGCGTTTGCTCGTACACCGCCACACCCAGGTCGTTCAGGGTGGCGATCACCACTTCCAGGGTTTCGGCATCAACCAGTTTGTCGGGCAGGTGGTCGCTGATTTCGCCGTTGGTGAGGTAGCCACGGGTCTTGCCCAGCTTGATCAGGGCCTTCAGGCGGTCGCGGCGCTGCTTCATTTCGGCTTCGGTCAGGACGGTTTCGTCCAGGCCGAATTCCTTCATCAAGGCGCGCTCTTTGGCCTTGCTGATCTTCATGCGCAGCGGCTTCACCTTTTCGGCGGTTTCCGAGCCAGGCTCGACAACGGGTTCGCCTTCCAGGTCGGCTTCGATGTCCAGATCGTCTTCCAGGCTGGGCTCGGCGATGCTGCCCTTCTTTTTGGGGCCGCGCTTGGCGCCGGTCACGGCTTTTTTGGCGGCGGGTTTTTTGTCTTCGACCGGTGCAGCGGCTTTGGCCGCTTTGGCGGGTTTCTTCGCGGGCGCTTCGGCGGGCGCTGGCTTGGCGGTGGTTTTCTTCTCGGTCACTTCAGATTTCTTGGCGGGCACAGAGGCGGCTTTCTTCACAGGCTTGGCAGGAATCGCCGGGGTCGCCGTTGCTTTGACCTTGCTGGGGACTGCCTTGGCTGCCGGTGGGGCAGCGGTTTTGGCCTTGCTCACCACGGGGGCGGGCTTTTTGGCGGGTGCTTTGGCAGGCGCAGCGCTGCTGGCTTTGGCCTTGGCGGCGGGCGCGGCGGCTTTTTTCACAACAGCGGTTTTGGCAACGGGTTTGGCTTTGACAGCGGCCTGGGCAGGCTTCTTCGACTTTTGAGCAGGCATGGACACCTCGGAACATCAAATCAGACAAGGAAACGGACACAGTCAGCGCCAAATACATCCCGGCGCGGGCGTGGGTTAAGGCACAGATGGCATGCCCACAGGGGCGTCCAATCTGCCATGGCAAGATGGTGGGGCGAACATTTGGTGTGCAGTCCTTGCGGATCGGTGACCTGCCCGCATGGGGGCATGGCGCGCTGGGCCTTGGTCTGGCCGGAGGTGCTGCTGTCGCTCTTGCCGGAAAAACCGTGGATTATACCCAAAGCCGCCCGTCAGCGGGCCGGCCGGAGGGCAGTTTTGGGCCGAAAAGCCTTGCAAACCTCGTCACGGGTTTCCAGATAGGGCCCGCCGATCAGGTCGACGCAGTAGGGCACCGCGGCAAAAATGCCGTGCACCACGGGCCGGCCCTCGGCGTCCTTGAGGCCTTCCAGGGTTTCGGCGATCGATTTGGGCTGACCGGGCAGGTTGATGATCAGGCTTTGGCCCCGGATGACCGCGACCTGGCGCGACAAGATGGCGGTGGGCACAAATCGCAGGCTGATCTGGCGCATCTGTTCGCCAAACCCGGGCATTTCCTTGTCGGCCACCGCCAGCGTGGCCTCGGGCGTCACATCGCGCAGGGCCGGACCGGTGCCGCCGGTGGTCAGCACCAGGCTGCACCCGGCGTCCACCAGCTCGACCAGGGTGGCACTGATGCGGTCTTTTTCATCGGGGATCAGGCGCGGCTCGAAGTGGATCGGGTTGTGCAGTGCCCGGCTCAACCAGTCCTGCAGCGCGGGCAGGCCCTTGTCTTCGTACACGCCGGTGCTGGCGCGGTCGCTGATGGACACGATGCCGATCTTGACCGGATCAAACTGGGATTCACTCATCTTCTGTCTCGTCGAGGGTGTGGTCACTGTCGCCGCCGTTGAGCACGCTGCGCACCAGCTTGAACAGTTCGCGGTAGGCGCGGCCCTGGCGGGGGGCCAGGCCTTGGGAAACAGCGGCGTTGCTCAGGGGCACGGCGTCCTTGCGGGCCTGGCGCACCAGAGCGCGCAGCTGCTGGATGTCGGTGGATGGATGGTGCGCGATCCATTCGGCCACGGCAGCATCGTCGGCGATCAGGCGGTCGCGCCAGGCTTCGGCCAGGTGCAGGGCCTGGGTGTCCTTGGCGCTGCCCAGGCGCTGGATGTCCAGGGCTTCGCGCACGGCCTGAAGGGTTTCGGGGCTGAGCAGGCGCATTTGCTTGCCGATGAATTGCATCTGGCGGCGCTTGCCTTCGAAGTTGGTGATGCGCTTGGCTTCGGCCAGCCCTTCGACCAGTTTGTCGGGCAGGGCCAGACCCTCCATCAGGTCGCGACGCAGGGTCAGCAAGGCGGTGCCAAGTTCTTGCAGCTCGGTGCTTTCGCGCTTGAGCTCGGTGCGGCTCGGGCCATCGAGGCCGCCTTTGAGCTCGCGCTTGTACTCCAGGTCGAGCTCGCTGCCTTCGGCAACAAACTGGCCGCGGACGAAATAGCCTTTTTTGGGTTTACGGGACATGGCGGGGGGAACTCGTTCTCGGGGGCAGCGCAGGGACTGGGTGGCAAGTATCATAGCGGCCACTGCGGGCCCGGTGCCCGCCATTTTTTTCGAGATCCTGTCCGTGAAAAAAAACGCCTCTGCGACCACCGCCCATGCACCAGCCCATGACGGGTTCAGCTACTCGCGTGACCATTTTGAAGAGCTGGTCGACACCGCCTTGAAACACGCCCAAAAACTCGGCGCGACCCATGCGGGTGCCGAGGCCTCGGAGGGCTGCGGCCTGTCGGTCAGCGTGCGCAAGGGCGAGCTCGAGAATGTGGAGCGCAACCGAGACAAGTCGCTGGGCGTGACGGTGTACCTGGGGCACCGTCGCGGCAATGCCAGCACCTCGGACTTTTCCCGGGCCGCGATCGAACGCACGGTGCAAGCCGCCTACGACATCGCCCGCTTCACCGCCGAAGACCCGGTGGCCGGGCTGCCCGATGAGGCCGACATCGAAACCCAGCACCGCGATCTGGACCTGTTCCACCCTTGGTCGATCCACAGCGAAGAGGCCGCACGCATCGCCTTGCAGTGCGAAGCGGCGGCCCTGCAGACCAGCCGCCGCATCACCAACAGCGATGGCGCGGCGGTGTCGGCCCAGCAAAGCCATTTTTTCAGTGCCCACACGCACGGCTTTCGCGGCGGCTATGCCAGCTCGCGCCACAGCGTGTCGGTGGCGCCCATTGCCAAGCTGCCCGGTCGCCACGCCGAGATGCAACGGGACGCCTGGTACAGCTCGATGCGCTGTGCGGCGGACATGGCCTCGCCCGAGGCGGTGGGCCGATACGCCGCCGAGCGCGCCCTGTCCCGTCTGGGGGCCCGCAAAATCGCCACCACCGAATGCCCGGTGCTGTTCGAGTCGCCGGTGGCGGCGGGCTTGATGGGGGCTTTCGTGCAGGCCGTCAGCGGCGGTGCGCTGTACCGCAAGAGCAGCTTTTTGCTCGATTCCATGGGCAAGAAGGTGTTTCCCAAACACATCGACATCGAGGAAGACCCCTTCTTGCTGCGCGGCAAGGGCAGCGCACCTTTTGACGACGAGGGCGTGCGCGCGGCGCGCCGCATGGTGGTCAAGGGCGGCCGTGTCGAAGGCTATTTTTTGAGCAGCTATTCGGCCCGCAAGCTGGGCATGAAGACCACCGGCAACGCCGGGGGCTCGCACAACCTCACGCTGAAGTCGCGCCTGACCCGGCCCGGCGATGACCTGGTCGCGATGCTGCGCCAACTGGGCACCGGCCTGTTTGTCACCGAATTGATGGGGCAGGGCGTGAACTACGTGACCGGCGACTACTCGCGCGGGGCCAGTGGCTTTTGGGTGGAAAACGGCCAGATCGCCTACCCGGTGCACGAGATCACCATCGCCGGCAACCTCAAAGACATGTTCATGGGCATCGAGGCCGTCGGTGCCGACACCTACAACATGGGGGCCAAGGCCACCGGCTCCATCCT
>JAIXXW010000045.1 GCA_027490555.1 Comamonadaceae bacterium
CCCTGGCCCGACCGCTACAAGCAAACGCGCAATGCCTTGCAAGGTCAGCACACCAGCAGCCACTGGTCCCCCTGGCTGGCCACCGGCGCGCTGTCGGCGCGCACGATCTGGGCCGCGCTGCAGGCCTACGAAGACAGGCACGGTGCGAACGATGGCACCTACTGGCTGTGGTTTGAATTGCTCTGGCGCGACAACTTCCGTTTTTTACACCTTCAACATGGCCGCCAGCTGTACGCGGCGCGCGGCTTGTCGCAGCTGCCAAGGCCGCGGCACTTTCCCAAGGACTTCCAGCGCTGGTGCGATGGGCAGACCGGTGAGCCCATCGTGGATGCGGGCATGCGCGAGCTGGCCGCCACCGGCTTCACCTCCAACCGCATGCGCCAGATCGTGGCCAGTTACCTGGTGCATGACCTGGCCTGCGACTGGCGTGCTGGCGCGGCCTGGTTCGAGGCCCAGCTGGTGGACTTCGATGTCTGCAGCAACCAGGGCAACTGGCTGTACCTGAGTGGGCGTGGCACCGACCCGCGGGCGGGGCGGCGTTTCAACCCGGCCAAACAAACACAGGACCACGACCCGCAAGGGCGCTACCAAAAGACCTGGCTGGGCGGATGAAACAGCGCTTGGCCCTGGCCCCGCCCTTCATAATGCGCGCCATGACCGAGCGCGCCACACGCCTTCACACCGACACACGGCTTTGCAGAGCCCCCGCATGCTGAGCGGCGTGCTGTTCGCCTTGGCCGCCGGTCTGATGTGGGGCCTGGTTTTCGTGGGACCGCTGTGGCTGCACGACTACCCGGCAGCCTTGCAGACTTTTGGTCGTTACCTGGCCTTTGGCCTCATCGCCTTGCCCCTGGCCTTCATGGACCGCGCGGAGATCCGGCGTCTGACGCGTGCCGACTGGCTGACAGCGCTGCAGCTGGCCGCCATCGGCAATGTGCTGTATTACCTGTTTTTGTCCAGCGCCATCCAGAGGGCCGGTGGCGCACTGCCCACCATGATCATCGGCACGTTGCCGGTGGTCATCGCCATCGCGGCCAATGTATTGAGCCGCCAGCGCGACGGCCACTTTCCCTGGCGCCAACTGGCGCCGCCGCTGGCACTCATCCTCTTGGGAATCGCCTGCGTGCACCATGTCGAATGGACCCAGCTGCGGCAAAACCCCCAGGCCGATGCTGCACGCTACCTCAGCGGGGCGGCACTGGCGGTGTGCGCCCTGGCGTGCTGGACCTGGTACCCGCTGCAAAATGCCAACTGGCTGCGCGGCCACCCCGACCGCATGCCCCGGGTCTGGGCCACGGCGCAGGGCCTGGCCACCTTGCCACTGGCCTTGCTGGGTTACGCCGGTTTCTGGCTGTGGGCCTGGGCCACCGAGCAAGCTTTGCCCATGCCGCTGGGCCCACGGCCCCTGGACTTTCTGGGCCTGATGCTGGCGATCGCCGTGTTCGCCTCCTGGCTGGGCACCCTCTGCTGGAATGCCGCCAGCCAGCGCCTGCCCACCGCTTTGGCCGGACAACTGATCGTCTTTGAAACCCTGGCCGCCCTGGCCTATGCCTTCGCGCTGCGCGGCCAATGGCCCGAGCCTTTGACCTTGGCAGGCATCGCCTTGCTGGTGCTGGGGGTGATCGGTGGCCTGCGGGTCAAAGCCATTTGAATGGGCAGGGTTTTCCCCCATCCCACCCGAACCCAAACTGTATACAGTGAAGAACACAAAAAGTGCATGAAACCCCGAGGAACCTTTTTGGTGCACCATGGGCCCGCCAGGGCACCACAAACAGACATTCATTGGGGAACAAGCTGACAAATCCCGTCAGACAAGTGCTGGATAATGGCATCGATATTGCTAAAAGCAATTCACTGTTTCATCGACCTGGAGCCACCCATGAACAAGCGTTTCCTCCTCAAGGCCACCGCCGCACTGGCCGCCGCCGCAGCTTTCGGTTCCGCGCAAGCGCAAACCACCCCCATCAAATTCCAACTCGACTGGCGCTTTGAAGGCCCCTCCGCCTTCTTCCTCTTGCCTGCGGCCAAAGGCCACTTCCGGGACGCCAAGCTGGATGTGACGGTGGACTCCGGCAACGGCTCCGGTGGTGCGGTGACCCGCGTGGCTTCAGGCACCTACGATCTGGGCTTTGCCGACCTGGCCGCGCTGATGGAGTTTCACGCCAACAACCCCGACGCACCCAACAAGCCTGTGGCCATCATGATGGTCTACAACAACACCCCCGCTTCGGTGATGGCCCTGAAAAAATCAGGCATCAAAACCCCCGCCGACCTGACGGGCAAGAAGATGGGCGCGCCCGTGTTTGACGCCGGTCGCCGCGCATTCCCCATCTTCCAGAAATCCAACAATATCGGCAACGTGACCTGGACCGCCATGGATCCGCCTCTGCGCGAAACCATGCTGGTGCGCGGTGATGTGGATGCCATCACCGGCTTCACCTTCACCTCCTTGCTCAACATCGAAGCCCGCGGCGTGAAAGCCGAAGACGTCGTGGTCATGCAGTACCCCGACTTTGGCGTCAAGCTCTATGGCAACGCGATCATCGCCTCGCCCAAGATCCTGAAAGAAAACCCCGCCGCCGTGAAAGCCTTCTTGAGCGCATTCGCCAAGGGTGCCAAGGAAGTCATGGACAACCCTGCGGCCGCGATTGAAACCGTCAAGGCCCGCGACGGCATCATCAACACCGCGCTGGAGACACGTCGCCTGCAACTGGCCATCGACACCGTGATCAACAGCCCATCGGCCCGCGCCGAAGGTTTTGGCCAGGTCAACGGTCCTCGCCTGTCGCTGATGGCCTCGCAAGTGTCCGACGCCTTCAACACCAAGACCCGCGTCAAGGCCGAAGACGTCTGGAACGGCTCCTTCCTGCCCACGGCCAAAGAGCTGGACATCCTGCCCAAGGCCAAAAAATAAGCCGCCAGGCATCCTGCCCTGAGAGCCCACTTCCACTCGCAAGAGTCAGTGGGCTTTTCAAGGGGATGTTTTGTATACACTTTCGAACACCATTTCAGATTTCACACCATGAGCTCACCATCATTCGTTGATTTCCAGGATGTCTGGTTGGCCTACAACGACGAGTTGCTGGCGCAAAACCACTTTGCGGTGGAAGACATCAACCTGCAGGTCAAGCAAGGCGAGTTCATCGCCATCGTTGGCCCATCGGGCTGCGGCAAGTCCACCTTCATGAAGCTGACCACCGGCCTGAAGATGCCCAGCAAAGGCCGCATTCTGGTGGACGGTCAGCCGGTGACCGGACCGCTCAAGATCAGCGGCATGGCGTTTCAGGCCTCGTCCCTGCTGCCCTGGCGCACCACCCTCGACAACGTGCTGCTGCCGCTCGAAATCGTGGAGCCTTACCGCACCCACTTCAAGCAAAAGAAGGCCGAGTATGTGGAACGTGCACGCAAGCTACTGAACACCGTGGGCCTGGGTGGCTACGAGGACAAGTTCCCATGGCAACTGTCGGGCGGCATGCAGCAACGCGCCAGCATCTGCCGCGCCCTGATCCATGAACCCAAGATGCTCTTGCTCGACGAGCCCTTCGGTGCGCTCGACGCCTTCACGCGCGAAGAACTCTGGTGCATCCTGCGCGACCTCTGGACCGAGCAAAAATTCAACGTCATCCTGGTCACCCACGACCTGCGCGAATCGGTTTTCCTGGCCGACACCGTGTATGTGATGAGCAAGAGCCCGGGCCGCTTTGTGGTCAAACGCGAGATCGACCTGCCTCGCCCGCGTGATCTGGAGATCACCTACACGCCTGAATTCACCAACATCGTGCACGAGCTGCGCGGCCACATCGGTGCCATGCGCAAAACCGGTGCTGCGATCCAACAATAAGCGGGAGCCCCTGATGAACAAGAAATCCCTCGAAAGCTGGTCCCCCTGGATCTTGCTGGTGCTGAGCATCCTGATCTGGGAAGGCCTGTGCCGCGCCTTCAATGTGTCGGAATTCGTTTTTCCCAGCCCTTCGCGCATTGCGCAGCAAACCATCGAATACCGCGACGTGATCGCAGGTCACGCTTGGCGCACCTACTGGGTCACCATGGTGGGCTTTGGCATCGCCATCGTGGTGGGTGTTTTGCTGGGCTTCATCATCGGCAGCTCGCGCCTGGCCTATGCCGCCGTGTACCCGCTCATGACCGCCTTCAACGCCTTGCCCAAAGCGGCCTTCGTCCCGATTCTGGTGGTTTGGTTCGGCATCGGCATCGGCCCGGCCATCCTCACGGCTTTTCTCATCAGCTTCTTCCCCATCATGGTGAACATCGCCACAGGTCTGGCCACGCTGGAGCCAGAGCTCGAAGACGTGCTGCGCGTGCTGGGCGCCAAACGCTGGGATGTGCTGGTCAAAGTGGGCCTGCCCCGCTCCATGCCTTACTTTTATGGCTCGCTCAAGGTGGCCATCACACTGGCCTTTGTGGGCACCACGGTGTCCGAGATGACCGCGTCCAACGAAGGCATTGGCTACCTGCTGATCTCGGCCGGCTCGGCCATGCAGATGGGCTTGGCCTTCTC